>NZ_KV824358.1:0-21407 GCF_001816045.1 Kytococcus sp. HMSC28H12 | reverse complement strand
CGCCGCGGGGTGGGCCAGCCGCCCCGAGACCCTCCGGAGCACCTCGTGACCCCCGTGACCGCTGCAGCGGTGCTCGCCGCCCCGGCCGCCGCCGACGCCCCCGCCACCTCGTGGACCTGGCTGCTGCTGGCCTGCGGGCTGGCCTTCGCGCTCAAGCTCGGCGGGTACCTGCTGCCGCGCACCCTGCTCGAGCGGCCGGCCGCCCTGGACCTGGCCGCCATGGTCACCGTGGGCCTGCTGGCCGCCTTGACGGCCACCAACACCCTCGCCTCCGGGCAGGGACTCCAGCTGGACGCCCGCGTGGTGGCACTGGGGGTGGCCGTGGTGGCCCTGTGGATGCGGGCGCCCTTCCTGCTGGTGGTGGTGCTCGGGGCGGCCTCGGTGGCCCTGGCCCGGGCCCTCGGCTGGTCCTGACCGGCGCCCCCCTCCCCTCTCCCCCGCGCGGCGCACGACGACGGGGCCCACCGACCGTCCGGTGGACCCCGTCGCGGCGTCGTGCGGTCAGCACATGGGCAGGGTCCTGAAGGTGTAGCCCCGGGCACGCAGCTGGCGGATCATGTCGTCCAGCGCCGCGACGGTCTGCGAGCGGTTGCCGCCCCCGTCGTGCATGAGGGCGATGCCACCGGGAGTCATCCGCTTGACCACGTCGTCGACGATGGCCTTCTCGCCCGGGCGCTGCCAGTCGTTGCCGCCGGCGCTCCACAGCACCGAGTAGCCGAAGCCGGCCGACCCCGCGGCCTCGTGCACGCGGTCGTTGGTGGCGCCGTACGGCGGGCGGAAGCACTTCGGCGGCCCACCGATGACGGCCTGCGTGCTCGTGAGTTCCTTGACCACCTGCGGGCTCGTGAGGTCCCACAGCTCGGGGTGGTTCCACGAGTGGTTGGAGACCTTGTGGCCCTCGGCGCGGGTCCGGGCCACCAGGCCGGGGTAGGCCTTCGCCCACGACCCGACGACGAAGAAGGTGGCCGGCACGTCGTACTTGTCGAGCACGTCGAGCACCTGCGGGGTGTACCTCTGGTGGGGTCCGTCGTCGAAGGTCAGGTAGGCGACCTTCTCCCCGGTGGGCCAGCTGAGGATGCGCCGGGCGGCGGTGCGGGGCGTGGTGGCCGAGGTGGACACCCAGCGGTGGTCGCCGACGTGCTGCCAGCCGCCCACCACCGGCCCGGTCACGCGCGTGCCCGCGGACAGCCTCCCCACCACGGAGTTGCCGGTGGACGGCCCGAAGCGGACGTTGGTGGTGCCCAGGGTCCACCGGGTGCGGCTGGCGCCCGGCGAGCGCAGGTGCTCCAGGCGCACCCACTCCCCCTCGCGCACCCGGCCCCACCCGTTGGTGACCTGCGAGTACTCCACCGGCTTGCCCGGCGCCAGCACCCGCACTGCGGCGTAGGTGCTGCGCGGCCCCTTCCGGACGGTGGTGCTCGTGGCGGCCACCCCCAGCGTCCAGGTGGACGAGGCGGTGACGGTGTCACGCGCCGCGACGGCCCGGGCCTCGGCCACGGACTGCGCCGGCACGCCGCCGGACTCCGCCCCCGGCACCCGGTCCTCGCGGGCCAGGGCGCCGGCGGTGGCCAGCATCGTGACGGCGACGCACCAGGCGGCGCCGCGACGCACGAGGCGGACACGGTCGTGTGCGGTCATGGTGTTCCCCTCCTCGGTGGGCCCCCGCCCACCTGTCATGACGGCGGGTCCCCTCGACCCGTCCGTGACGGCGCGGACCCCCTCGGTCCGGCCGCTGTGCGGACCCTCTCGGCCCGCGCGGGTGGCCCGGGCCCCCTCGGCCCGTTCCCCCTGCCGTCGTGCCGGGGCCGCCCCCCGCACACGACCCCCTGACGGGGTGCACCCCGACCTTAGCCGGGGTGCACCTCACGGGAGCCCGTCGAGAGCCTCACAGTCCCCGCACAGACCCCACCTGCCTGGCCGGTCTCAGCCGGGCAGGCCCTTGAGCAGCTGGCGCGCCATCACCATGCGCTGCACCTGGTTGGTCCCCTCGTAGATCTGGGTGATCTTGGCGTCGCGCATCATGCGCTCCACGGGGAAGTCCTTGGTGTAGCCGTAGCCGCCGAAGAGCTGCACCGCGTCGGTGGTGACCTCCATGGCCACGTCGGAGGCGAAGCACTTGGCCGCGGCACCGAAGTAGGTCAGGCCCGGGTCGTTGCGCTCCGACTTGGCGGCCGCGTTGTACACCAGCTGGCGGGCCGCCTCGAGCTTCATGCCCATGTCGGCGAGCATGAACTGCACGCCCTGGAAGTCGGCGATCGGCTGACCGAACTGCTCGCGCTCCTTGACGTACGCCAGCGCGGCGTCGAGGGCGCCCTGCGCGATGCCGAGGGCCTGGGCGCCGATGGTCACGCGGGTGTGGTCGAGCGTCTGCAGGGCGATCTTCAGGCCCTGGCCCCGCTCGCCCACCATCCGGTCGGCCGGGATGACGCAGTTCTCGAAGAGCAGCTCGCGGGTGGGCGAGCCCTTGATGCCGAGCTTGCTCTCCGGCTCGCCGAAGGAGAAGCCCTCGTCGTCCTTCTCCACCACGAAGGCGGTGACGTTGCGACCGCGGGGGCCGTCCGGCTCGGTGACGGCCATGACCGTGTAGTACTCCGAGACCCCGGCGTTGGTGATCCAGGACTTCTGGCCGTTGAGCACGAAGCTGCCGTCGGACTGCTCGGTGGCGGTGCAGCGCATGCCCGCGGTGTCCGAGCCCGCCCCGGCCTCGGAGAGCCCGTAGGAGAACATCGCCTCCCCGGCGGCCACCGGCGGCAGGTACTTCTGCTTGACCTCCTCGCTGCCGGCGAGGATCAGCGGCATGGTGCCCAGCTTGTTCACGGCCGGGATGAGGGAGCTCGAGGCACAGCCGCGCGCCACCTCCTCGATGACGATGCAGGTGGCCAGCGCGTCGGCCCCCAGGCCCTCGTAGTCCTCCGGGATGTGGGGGGCGTGGAACATCGTCTCGCGCAGCGCGTCGTAGGCGACCTGCGGGAACTCGCCGGTCGCATCCACCTCTGCGGCGGCGGGCGCGATCTTGTCGCGCACGAGCGGGCGGATGGCCTCACGGACCGTCTCGTGGAAGTCGCTGGGCGTGTACAGGTCGAAGTCGCTCACCGGGCCATCGTACGGCGCGGCCCCACCTGCCTCGTGACCCCCGTCACTCCCGGGCACGCACGAGGGCGGCGACACCCCGTGCAGGGTGCCGCCGCCCTCGCGCTCACGGCCCGGCTCAGAGGAACTCGAGCGGGTCGAACTCGTGGATCGGGATGATGCGCATGCGCGGCAGGCGCGCGTTGAAGGCGTGCACCTCGTACTCGAGGTCGAAGGTCTCCATGCCCTGCTCCTCGAGCTCCACGAAGCCCGCGTTGCGGTACTCGCGGAAGCCCATGAGGCCCAGGCGGCGGTCCTCGTCGTCGAGCAGGCGCGTCATCTGCGGCAGGAAGTCGCCGTCGTGGCTCACCAGCACCACGTCGTCGGAGCGCTCGGCGAGCGCGTCCAGCGTGCGCTGGATGGCGATGTCGACGACCTTCTCGTCCGGCCCACCGGACAGCGGGATCGGCTTGTAGCCGATAGCCATGAGGGCCTGCACGAAGTTCATCGGCAGGTGCTCGGTGCTGGCGGCCAGGAAGAACAGGCCCTGCACCGGCTGGGCCCAGGCCTGCTGCATGTGGGTCAGCAGGCGCTCCCACCGGGGGCGCTCGTCGGGCTGGGGGCGGCGGCCCAGGCAGTTGCCCAGGGTGGCGTCGATGTTCTCGCCGTCGACGAGGAGGTAGGTGGTGCGCTCGGGGGCGGCGGGGTTCATCGCGGGTCCTCGGCGGTCGGTGTGGACGGGGCGGGTTCGCCCTGCCCCTGCAGCCTACGGGCCAGCGCCTCGCCCTTGGCGTGGGCCGCGTCGCGCAGCGAGGACTGGAACTCCACCATCCGCTGGCGCAGGGCGAGGGACTCCTCGTCGGTGCCCGCGGCCAGGATCTGCGCGGCGAGCAGGCCGGCGTTGCGCGCGCCGCCCACCGACACCGTGGCCACCGGCACGCCGGCCGGCATCTGCACGATGCTCAGCAGCGAGTCCATGCCGTCGAGGTGCTTCAGGGGCACCGGCACGCCGATGACGGGCAGCGGGGTGGTGCTGGCGAGCATGCCCGGCAGGTGGGCCGCTCCCCCGGCGCCGGCGATGATGACGCGGTACCCCGCATCGGCGGCCGTGCGCCCGTGCTCGATCATCTCGGTGGGCATGCGGTGCGCCGACACCACCTGCACGGTGTGACTCACCCCCAGCTCCTCCAGGGCCGCGGCGGCCGCCTCCATGACGGGCCAGTCGCTGTCGGAGCCCATGACGATGCTCACATCGGCGGGGGCGCTGGTGCGCAGGTGGCTCATGCGGTCTCTCCTTCGTCGGTGCCCTCCAGCAGGGCCCGGGCGGTCTCGGCGCGCCGGCGCAGGTCGTCCAGGTCGTCACCGCACACGGTGACGTGCCCGACCTTGCGCCCGGGGCGCACCTCCTTGCCGTACAGGTGGATGCGGGCGGCGGCGTCACCGGCCATGACGCGGCGCGAGGCGGCGTGCAGGTCCTCGGCGGCGCCGCCCAGGACGTTGGCCATGACGGTCCAGGTGCTGCGCGGGGCGGTCTCACCCAGGGGCATGTCGAGCACGGCCCGCAGGTGCTGCTCGAACTGGTCGGTGGTGGACCCGTCCTGGGTCCAGTGGCCGGAGTTGTGCGGGCGCATGGCGAGCTCGTTGACCACCCAGCCGCGGTCCTCCTCGGTGGGGGCCCCGGTCTCGAAGACCTCCACGGCCATCACGCCGGTGACGCCCAGCTGCTCGGCGAGCTGCTCGGCGGTACGGCGCACGTCATCGGCCAGCGCCCGGTCCACCTCGGACGCGGGGGCCTCCACGCGGGTGCAGATGCCCTGCTCCTGCACGGTGTGGACCACCGGCCACGAGCGGACCTCCCCCGAGGGCGTGCGCGCCACCATCACCGCGAGCTCGCGGCGGAAGGCCACGGCCTGCTCGGCGAGCAACGCAGCCCCCTCGGCGCGGTCGAACCACGCGGCGGCGCGCTCCAGGTCGGCGGGGCCGTCCACGAGCATCACGCCCTTGCCGTCGTAACCGCCCCGCGGCGTCTTGAGCACCACCGGCCACTCACCGGCGGCGAACTCCTCCAGCGCGGCCGTGCTGGTCACCTCGGCCCAGCGGGGCACCGGCAGGCCGGCCTCCGAGAGGGCGCGGCGCATCACCACCTTGTCCTGGGCGTGCAGGAGGGCGTCCGGCGCCGGGTGGAGGGCCACGCCCTCGTCCTGCAGCACGGCCAGCACGTCGGCGGGCACGTGCTCGTGGTCGAAGGTCACCACGTCGCACACGCGGGCCAGCTCGCGCAGCGCCTCCAGGTCGTCGGCGCGCCCCAGCGGCGCCTGCGGGAAGACCTGCGCGGCCGCGGCGTCGGTGGACTCGGCCAGCACCACCACCCCCAGGCCGAGCTCGGTGGCGGGACCGGCGCACATGCGGGCCAGCTGGCCGCCGCCGACGATGCCCACGACGGGCGCCCCGGTGGGGACCTGCGGACGGTTGACGAGGAGGGGGGAGGCGTCTGTCACACCCGGAGGATATCCACCGTGCGTCGGAGCGGCCGCGGCCGCTCGCGCGCGTACCGTGTGCCCAATGACCAGCGAGCACCACCAGACCACCGGACTGCGCCGCGCCCTGGGGGTGCTCACCCGCGAGGCGAGCAAGTTCGGGGTGATCGGCCTCCTCGCGTTCGTCATCGACGCCGGCCTGTACAACCTGCTCATGTACGGCCCCGTGCTCTCCACCGACGCCGCCGCCGAGGGCGTCCTGGGCGACCACCCCCTCACGAGCAAGGTCGTCGCCACCGCCGCGGCCACGGCCTTCGCCTGGCTGGGCAACCGCTACTGGACCTTCCGCCACGCCCGCCGCGCCGACGTCGGCCGTGAGGCGCTGCTGTTCGTCGTCTTCAACGTGCTCGGCCTGCTCATCGCGCTGGCCTGCCTCTGGTTCAGCCACTACGTCCTGGACTTCCGCTCGCAGCTGGCCGACAACATCTCCGGCAACGGCGTGGGCCTGGTGCTCGGCACGCTCTTCCGGTTCTGGGCCTACCGCACCTTCGTGTTCACCGAGGAGCTCGGCGACGAGCTGGAGCCGTACGACGAGGACGACGACCCCGAGTCGGTGGTGCGCCCCTACGGCGTGCACGAGGAGGTCGACCACCACGACGCTTCCGGCCACCGGAGCGACTCCGGCCACCACGAGGACCCCGACCACCAGCAGGTCGGCACCGCGGCGTGACACCGCGGCCTCCGCACCCCGCGACGCGCACGCAGGCGCCCTGCCCCCATCGACGGAGGGCGCCTGCGGCGTTCAGCGGGTGGGTGACTCCGCCGGCTCGGAGAGGAACACCCCGAAGGTGGCGTGCCGCTCGTCGAGCAGTTCCAGGCGGCCCCCCACCGCGGTGATGATCTGCCGCGCCAGGGCCAGGCCGCGCCCGGTGCCGCCCCCGGCGGTCACGTCGCGCTCGAAGATGAGGTCGGCGATCTCCGGCTTGATGCCGGGCCCCTCGTCGCTCATCACCAGCTGGACGGACGGGCCGTTGTGCTCGATGTGCAGGGTGATGATGCCCTCGCCGTAGGTGAGCGAGTTCTCGATGAGGGTGGAGAGCACCTGGGAGAGCACCCCCTGCGGGCAGGCCACGTGCAGCCCGAAGGTGCCCGTCACCCGCATCCCCCGGCGCTGCTCGCTGAACAGCGGCTGCCACTCCCGCTGCTGGGCGGCGATCACCTCGTCCAGCGAGAGGATGTCCATGGTGGCCAGCGCCGAGTTGGCGGCGGTCTCCAGCATCTCCTCCACCACGGCGGTGAGGCGCTCCACCTGGGTGTGCGCCTCCTCGGCCACCTCGCGGGCCTCCTCGGCCGACTCGGCCAGGGCCAGCTCGTCGAGGCGGATGGTGAGCGCCGAGAGCGGCGTGCGCAGCTGGTGGGCGGCGTCACCGGCCAGTCGGCGCTGGGAGGTGACCATCCGGGTGAGGTGCACCGCGCGGCGCTGCACGGCATCGGCCAGGTCGTCGATCTCCGCGATGCCGGTGGGCTCCGGGCGGGCGCGGGTGCTCTCACCGGTGCCCATGCCCGGGATGCGGCGGGCCAGGGCGTCGATGGTGGCCTCCGGCCCGTCCAGCGCCTCGTGCACGCGGCGGGCGTTGAACAGCGTGGTCAGGCGCAGCCCGGCCAGCACCGCCAGCGGCACCCCGAGCCAGGCCCACAGCGGGGGCCCGGGCAGGTCGAGGGTGGCCCAGATGCCCAGCCCCACGGCCACCAGCAGGGGGAACAGGGCGCTGAGCTGCGCCACCCGCACCGCCCGGTGGACCACGTCGGTCCACAGGCGGCGCAGGGTCACCTGCGCGAGGGCCTTCACTCCTCGGTGACCAGCCGGAAGCCCACCCCACGGACCGTCGCCACGAAGCGCGGGGCGTTGGGGTCGTCGCCGAGCTTCTTGCGCAGGCCCGAGACGTGCATGTCCAAGGTCTTGGTGGACCCCACCCAGTCGGTCTGCCAGGCCTCACGCATGAGCTGGTCACGGCTCACCACCCGGCCGCGGTCGCGAACCAGGATGTGGAGCAGGTCGAACTCCTTGGCGGTGAGGGTGACCTCCTCGCCGTCCACCCACACGCGGCGGGCGGAGGAGTCGATGCGCAGGCCGTCATCGGAGTCCGCGCCGTCCAGGCCGGTCTCGTGCGGGGCACGGCGACGCAGCAGGGCCCGGACCCGGGCGTGGAACTCGGCCAGGCGGAAGGGCTTGGTCACGTAGTCGTCGGCGCCGGCGTCCAGGCCCACGACGGTGTCGATCTCGCCCGCGCGGGCGGTGAGCATGAGCACCGGGAAGGTGTGGCCCTCCGCGCGCAGGCGGCGGCACACCTCCAGGCCGTCCATGCGCGGCAGGCCGATGTCGAGCACCAGCAGGGTGCACCCCTGTCGGGCGGTCATGAGAGCGCTCGGCCCGTCGGCCACGACGGTCACGTCGAATCCCTCGCGCCGCATGGCGCGCGCCAGCGGCTGCGCGATGTCCTCGTCGTCCTCGGCGAGGATCGCGACCAGCGGCTCACCCGTCTCGTGGACGGTGCTCTCGCTCACTTGCCCGGCCACTTCGGTGCGCGCTTCTCGGCGAAGGCGGCCACGCCCTCGGCGCGGTCACCGGAGAAGGCGGTGGCGCGCCAGCAGGCGTCCTCCACCTGCAGGCCGGTGCGCAGGTCCACGTCGCTGCCCAGGCGCATCGCGCGCTTGGCGTTGCGCAGGCCCACCGGGGAGTTGCGGCCGATGGTCGCGGCCATCTCCAGGGCCTTCTCGCGGGCGGAACCGGCCAGGACCAGCTCGTCGACGATGCCGATCTCTGCGGCCTCCGGGGCCGGGTACTTGGCCGCGGTGAAGATGGCGCGCGCGGCGCGGCTCCACCCGATGCGGCGGGTCAGCAGCTGGGTGCCGCCCCCGCCGGGGATGACGCCCACGGACACCTCGGGCAGACCCAGCAGGGCGCCCTCGCCGGCCACCAGGACGTCGCAGGAGAGCGCGATCTCCAGGCCACCGCCCAGGGCGAACCCGTCGACGGCGGCGATGGTCGGCATCGGCAGGTCCAGCACCCCGCCGTAGGCGCGCTGGGTGACCGGGCGCTGCTCCATGAGGTCGGCGTCGGTGAAGGAGTTGCGCTCCTTGAGGTCCGCCCCCACGCAGAAGGCCTTCTCGTGGGCGGAGGTGACCACCACGCAGCGCACGTCGCTGGCGGCCAGCTCGTCGGTGGCGGCGCTGATGCGGCGGGCCATCTCGGTGGAGATGGCGTTCATGGCGCCGGTGCGGGCCAGCACCAGCTCGGCCACCTCACCGTCCTCGCCGTGCCGCTCGATGCGGACCCAGTCCTCCGGGCGGTCCGGGGTCGACGGATCACTCATGGCTCTCTCCAAACGTGAGGTGGCCCCGGGCCGAGGCACCGGGAGGGACGGACAACAGGTGGTGCGGCGTCACCGGGCCGATGCCGTGCAACGTCCGCGGCTCCAGTACCGCGAAGCGCCAGGCCGGGTCGTGCGCCAGGGCCCCCGCGGTCTCGGGGTCGGTCAGCACCGTCCCGGCCGCGGCGTTCGTGGTGAGGCGGGCGGCGCGGTTGACGGTGTCACCGTAGACGTCGCCGAGGCGGAGCAACACCCTCCCCGTGGCGACACCCACCCGCAGGGGCGGCAGCATCGGGTCCTCGTTGGCGGCGCGCACGAGGTCGTGGGCGATGAGCACCGCCGAGCGGGGGTCCAGCGCCTGGTAGAGCACCTCGTCGCCGATGGTCTTGACCACGCGCCCCCGGTAGCGGCGCACCACGTCGACGACGAGCTCCTCGAAGCGCGTCACCAGGCGGGCGATCTCCACGTCGCTGGAGCGGGCCACGCGCTCGGAGAACGAGACCATGTCGGCGAAGCCCACCGAGCGGTTCACGCCGGCGGCCAGCTCGGAGCTCGCGTCGGCGAAGAGCGTCGAGAGCGAGGCCGTGAGGTGGCGGCGCCAGGTGTAGCCCACGAGGCGCTCCAGGTCGTCGGCCAGGTCGGCCAGCACCACACCGGTGGCCTCGGCGACCTCCGGGGTCACGCGCTCGGCCAGGCCCTCGGTGCCGTCGGCCACCACGGAGGCGTCCGGGTGGTCCCAGGCGCCCAGCTCGCGGCGGGGCTCCCGGCGGTAGCGCTCCGCGTCCTGCAGGCGCTCGGCCACCACCTCCACCTGCCAGGTGGCCAGCCGCTCGGTGGTGGTCCCGATGCCGCGCATCAGGCTGATGAGCACGTCCTCGTCGATCTCGTAGCGGCCCAGCAGCCGCCGGGCCACCGTGAGGGCCTCGAGGTCGGCATTGCTGAAGACGGTGTCCTCGGCGCGGGCGTTCTGGAAGCCCAGGGCCCGCCAGAAACGGCGTGCCACGCGCAGCGGGACGCCCGCGTGCCGGGCCACCTCGCCACGCCGCATCGTGCGCCGGCGCCCGATGATGCGCTCGGCGATGGCGTCCATGGTGCGCGCGGGCGGGTCCGCGACCTCCGCGGGCCGGTGCGGGGGCAGCGCCGAGGGGAGCGAGTGGTTCAGGAAGGGCTGCTCGCCGTGCACGGGTCGCACGTCGCGCATGCGCTCCATGGGGCTCCTCCTCCCGTCATCGACCTGGACCGGTACATGGTGTCACGTGGGTCACGTCGCG
This sequence comes from Kytococcus sp. HMSC28H12, assembly GCF_001816045.1. NCBI lineage: Bacteria > Bacillati > Actinomycetota > Actinomycetes > Micrococcales > Kytococcaceae > Kytococcus > Kytococcus sp. HMSC28H12. The sequence continues at coordinate 11,219 of NZ_KV824358.1, read as the reverse complement.
GGGCGGAGGTGGACCACGTCCGCCGCCTGGAACTCGCGCGGCCCCTCCCCCGGCTCCCCGGCGACCTCCACGAGCAGCCCGCCCGAGGGCGCCAGACCGGTCGCCGTGCCCCGGACGAGCTCACCGCCGGGCAGGTGCAGGTCCACCTCCTGGCCGAGGGTGGCGCTCACCGCGGCCAACCGGTCGGTGAGCGGGCCGTGCTCGGCGTCCGCCAGCTCGGGGGAGACCCCCTCGGCCAGCCAGGCCGCGTGCCACACGGCCAGCCGGTGGAGCACCCCGGTGAGCACCTGCTCGCGGAGGTCTGCCGGGGGCACCCAGCCGGGGCCGTGGACGGCACGGAGCTCGTCGCAGACGCTCGCCGAGCGCCCCGCGGCCTCGGCCGACAGCCCCGCGGTGGGCCACACGTTGAGGCCGATGCCGGCCACCACCGAGCGGCCGCCCTCCCCCACCTGGCACAGGATGCCGGCGAGCTTGCGCCCGGAGGTCCGCGAGAGCACGTCGTTGGGCCACTTCACCCCCGTCGGCAGACCCAGGGCCGCCAGCGCCTCGTGGACCGCCGCCCCCACGCAGAGCGGCACCTGCCCCCAGCGCGGCGTGCGACTGGCCGCCAGAGCGAGGTCCACGGCATCGACCCCGCCGGTCAGGGGCAGCACCACCGAGACCGCGATGCCGGAGCCCGGCGGGTTCTCCCAACCGCGCCCCAGCCGTCCCCGGCCGGCGGTCTGGTGGTCGGTGGAGACCGCGCGCCAAGGGGTGCCGTCGGCCAGGGCCAGCGGTTGCGTGCTGGGGAGGCTGGCGTGGTGCACGAGACCGTCGGCGAGGTCGGACAGCGCGCGGCCCACCGGGTCGTGGACCGGGCCGCGGTCCGCGGCCAGGGCGCGCAGGGCGCCGCGCACCGCCGGCAGGTCGAGGCGGCTGTGGGGGTCCTCCAAGTCCTGGGGGGCAGGGCTGTGGTCGGTGTGCGAGAGGTGGGTCACAGGCCAACGTTAGGGTGGCGCGCATGACCGAGCACGGATCCGCGGGCAGCGAGCCCGAGATCGACCTGACCACCACCGCCGGGCGACTGGCCGAGTTCGAGCGCCGCCGGGCCGAGGCCCTGCACGCCGGCTCCGAGCGCGCCGTCGAGAAGCAGCACGCCAAGGGCAAGAAGACCGCCCGCGAGCGCATCGACGCCTTCCTGGACGAGGGCTCCTTCGTGGAGCTCGACGAGTTCGCCCGCCACCGGTCCACCAACTTCGGGCAGCAGAAGAACCGCCCCTACGGCGACGGCGTGGTGACCGGCTACGGCACCGTGGACGGCCGCACCGTGTGCGTGTTCGCCCAGGACTTCACCGTCTTCGGCGGCTCCCTCGGCGAGGTCTTCGGCGAGAAGATCGTCAAGGTCATGGACCTGGCGCTGAAGATCGGCTGCCCCGTGGTGGGCATCAACGACTCCGGCGGCGCCCGCATCCAGGAGGGCGTGGTGGCCCTTGGCCTGTACGCCGAGATCTTCCGCCGCAACGTGCACGCCTCGGGCGTCATCCCGCAGATCTCGCTGGTCATGGGCCCCTGCGCCGGTGGCGCCGTGTACTCGCCGGCCATCACCGACATCGTGGTGATGGTGGACCAGACCAGCCACATGTTCATCACCGGGCCGGACGTCATCAAGACCGTCACCGGTGAGGACGTGACCTTCGAGGACCTCGGCGGTGCCCGCACCCACAACTCGGTGAGCGGCGTGGCCCACTACATGGCCAGCGACGAGGCCGACGCGCTCGAGTACGTGCGCGAGCTCATGGCCTACCTGCCGCAGAACAACCTCGACGAGGCGCCGGTCTTCGAGGCCGAGGACGCCACGGCCGACGTGGACGAGGCGCTCGACACGCTCGTCCCGGACTCGGCGAACATGCCCTACGACATGCTCACCGTCATCGAGTCGATCGTGGACGACGGCGACTTCCTGCAGGTGCAGGAGCTGTTCGCGGCCAACATCATCTGCGGCTTCGGGCGTGTGGAGGGCCGCTCGGTGGGCGTGGTGGCCAACCAGCCGATGCAGTTCGCCGGCACGCTGAACATCGACGCCAGCGAGAAGGCCGCCCGCTTCGTGCGCATGTGCGACGCGTTCAACATCCCGGTGCTGACGCTCGTGGACGTGCCCGGCTTCCTGCCCGGCACCGACCAGGAGTTCGGCGGCATCATCCGCCGCGGTGCCAAGCTGCTGTACGCCTATGCCGAGGCCACGGTGCCGCTGGTCACCGTCATCACGCGCAAGGCCTACGGCGGCGCGTACGACGTGATGGGATCCAAGCACCTGGGTGCGGACGTGAACTTCGCGTGGCCCACCGCGCAGATCGCCGTGATGGGCGCGCAGGGGGCGGCCAACATCCTGTACCGCAAGCAGTTGGCGGCCGCCGAGGCCGAGGGCGGCCCGGAGGCGATGGAGGCCGAGCGCGCCAAGCGGATCGCGGAGTACGAGGAGACGCTGGCCAACCCGTGGATCGCGGCCGAGCGCGGCTACGTGGACGCGGTGATCCGCCCGGCGGACACCCGCGCCGAGGTGGCCAAGGCCCTGCGGGCGTTGCGCACCAAGCGCGAGACGCTGCCGGCCAAGAAGCACGGGAACATCCCGCTGTGAGCCCGGCGACGCGGGAGGCCGGGGACGCGTCTGCGGTCCCCGGCATGGAGGACGCGGCTTCGACTGCGGCTGCGGACGCGGCTGGCACGGCCGGTGAGCCCGTGGTCACGCTGCCGGCGGACGCCTCGGCCGAGGAGGTGGCCGCCCTGACGGTGGTGTTCTCCGCCCTCGGTGGTGGCGAGGCCCCGGCCGTGGAGCGCACCAATCGCTGGGGCGTGCCGGGTTCCGGGGTCCGCGGTGCCGTGGTTGCCGGACCGGGCGCCTGGCGGGCCTCCGGCCTCCCCCGCTGAGACCCGGCGGCACCCGACGGCGCAACCGGTTCACCTCTGGAGCGCGCCAACGCCGACTGTGGGCAACCGGTTGACCCCGTGACTGTCATGGGGTCAACCGGTTGCCCACAGTCGCCTGAGGTGGTCCCACGCCACCTGACCGTTCAACGATCTCGCCGTTCCCCATCGGCTCGGCCACGGGCCAGCGCCACGAGGAGTGCCTCGCGCAGCTGCGCGGGGCGTCGGAGGTCTCGAGCCGTGGCGCGGATGACCGCCCACCCGGCAACCTCCAGCAGCCGGGTCCTCGAGATGTCGTGCTGCCACTGCCGGCGGTCGGTGCGGTGGTGGTCGCCCTCGTACTCCAGGACCACGCGCTGGTCGCGCCACACCAGGTCGCCGGTGGCCAACCATTGGCCGTCGACGTCGAGGACGGGCGCATTCACCGCCGGCGCCGGCACTCCCCATGTGAGCACGAGGAGCCGCAGGCGGCTCTCCGGTGCGGAGGCGGCTCCGGCATCGGCCTGCGCGAGGGCGCGCAGGGCCCGGGAGTTGCCCTTGCTCCCGGCCCGCAGCCTGCTCGCCAGGAGGTCCGGGGTGACGAGGCCCTCCACCGGGCAGCGCCGCCCGAGGACCGCGTCCGTCAGGGCCACGTGGTCCGCCTCCCCGAGCACGACCGCCATCTGCGCCCACGTCTGGGCGAGCGAGGTGCAGCGCGTCTCGCCCACCTCAGCCACCGTCAGGCCCCTCACCCGATGCCCCTTCACACCGCGACGACGGGGCGGGGTGAGCGGGGGCTCCACGCTGACGTGAACGGGCTCGTGCGGTGTCCACATGCTCGGCAGCGGGAGTCCGTGGAGCCGAGCGGCCGTCACGTGGCTGAGCACGCAGTGGGCCGGCAGCACCTCGAGCACAGCCCGGGCAACCTCATGGCACCGTGTGGCCGAGGTGACCAGAAGGCCCTGGGTCGGGCTCCAGGCCCCCGCGTCCTGCAGCGCCACCCGGCTTGTGACGCGGCCTTCCGGTGTGGTCACGCGATGGCCCCGAGTGGTCCGGTATGCCTTGAACGACGCTCTGTCCATGGCCGGATGCTGGCTGATCCGTCCGCCTCAGGGCACTCGTCATCCACAGCCGTGACCCCACGCAGCCAACCGTGGGCAACCGGTTGACCCCACGACTGTCGCGAGGTCAACCGGTTGCCCACGGTGGCCAGAGGAGGGCGGCCAGGGAGGGGCAGACGCCCCTCAGCCGCGGCGGGCCAGGGCCTCCACGTGGCGCTGGTGGTACATCGACGGCAGGCAGGCGGCCTCCACCAGGGCACGGGAGGCCTCGAGGTCCCCCATCGCGCCGGCGAAGGCGGTCCGCATCGTCACGCCGTGCACCGGGGCCCGGCCCAGCTCGATGCGGTCCCCCGCCCGCACCACGCCCGGCTCCACCACGCGCAGGTAGGTGCCGCACCGCCCCCGCGCGGTGAACCGCTTGAGCCAGCCCCGTTCGTCGAGCCACGCGGCGAAGGTGCGGCATGGCCGGCGCGGGACCGACACCTCCAGCAGTGCCGTGCCGATGCGCAGCGGCTGGTTGACCACGAGCGCCTCCAGGTCGATGCCGGTCGTGGTCAGGTTCTCCCCGAACGCCCCGCAGGCGAGCTCCCGTCCCAGCTCGCCCTCCCAGTGGTCGAGCTCCTCGCGGGCATAGGCGTACACCGCCTTCTGCGCCCCGCCGTGATGTTGGCTGTCGCCCACCACGTCGCCGCGCACGCCCGGCCCGTCGCCGTAGGCCGGCCCCGGCGTGAACAGCTCCAGCTCCCCCACCGGCCGCTTGTCGATGCCGCTCACCCGGTCGGCACCGCCCGGGTCCGGCTGCGGGTGGGCCAGGTTGGTGGAGAGCACGTGCGGGTCCATGCGCGCACGGTAGCCGCGGTGGACCCGCCACGCGGCGGGCCGGGTGCCGAGCCGCGGGAAAGTGGCTGACGCGCGCCCGCCCGGCGGGGTACCGTCCGCCTGTGACCCAGGACACTGCACCCCAGACCGCCCCCGCCCGCGAGAGGACGGCGATCGACGCCATCGCCGACGCCCACCTGGCCGCCGAGGTGGCCCTCTCCCCCACCGCCGCCACCTACCTCGGTGTGCCCGGCGACGAGACGCGTCTCGACGACGTCTCCCCCGCGGGCCTCGCGAAGCAGGCCGAGCTGGTGCGCGACACGCTCGCGAAGCTCGACGCCGCCGAGCCGGTGGACGAGACCGACCGCGTGACCCTGGAGGCCATGCGCGAGCGCCTCGGCCTGGAGCTGGAGATGCACGAGGCGCTCATCCCGCACGGGGCGCTGAACAACATCGCCTCCCCGCTGCAGGGCTTCCGCGACGTGTTCGACCTCATGGCCACCGACACCGCCGAGCAGTGGCGCACCATCGCCCAGCGCCTCGGCGCCGTGGAGGGCGCGCTGGACGGCTGGTTCGCCTCCCTGGCCCACGCCCGCGAGGCCGGCAAGGTGCCCGCACAGCGGCAGGTGCGCGCCTGCATCGGTCAGTGCGAGGACAACTCCGCTGACGGCGGCTTCTTCGACGCCTTCGCGCGCGACGCCCGCCTCGAGGACGGCTCCGACCTGCCCGCCGACGTCCGCGAGCTGCTGGAGACCAACGCCCGCGCCGCCAAGGATGCCTACGCCGCCGCCGGTCGCCGCTTGACCGAGGAGGTGCTGCCCACCGCGCGCGAGGAGGACGCCTGCGGCATCGAGGCCTACCGCTTGCACTCCCGCTACTTCCTGGGCGCCGAGGTGGACCTGGAGGAGACCTACGCCTGGGGGCAGGCCGAGCTGGCCCGCATCGACGGGCTGATGCGCGAGACCGCCGAGCAGATCAAGCCCGGCGCCACGGTCAAGGAGGCCGTGGCCGTGCTCGACGCCGACCCGGCCTACCAGCTGCACGGCAAGGACGCCCTCCAGCAGTGGATGCAGGGCAAGGCCGACGAGGTGATCGAGAAGTTCAGCGGCGTGCACTTCGACATCCCCGAGCCGGTGCGCACCATCGAGTGCATGATCGCCCCCACCGAGACCGGCGGCATCTACTACACCGGCCCGTCCGACGACTTCTCCCGCCCGGGGCGGATGTGGTGGTCGGTGCCCAAGGGCGTCACGGAGTTCTCCGCCTGGCGCGAGCTGACGACCGTCTACCACGAGGGCGTGCCGGGCCACCACCTGCAGGTGGCGCAGACGGTGTACCGCAAGGAGCTGCTCAACGGCTGGCGCCGACTGGCCGCGTGGACCTCCGGGCACGGCGAGGGGTGGGCGCTGTACTCCGAGTGGCTCATGGCCGACCTGGGCTGGATGGACGACCCGGGCAACCGCATGGGTCTGCTCGACGGTCAGGTGCTGCGCGCCGCCCGCGTGGTGCTCGACATCGGCTTCCACTGCGGCTTCGAGGCCCCCGAGCTGGTGGGCGGCGGCCAGTGGGACTACGACAAGGCGTGGGCCTTCCTCACCCACTACGTGAACATGGAGGAGGGCTTCCTGCGCTTCGAACTGGACCGCTACATGGGCTGGCCGGGCCAGGCGCCGAGCTACAAGATCGGCGAGCGCCTGTGGCTGGAGCTGCGCGACGAGTGCCGCGCGCGTGCCGAGGCCCGCGGTGAGGAGTTCGATCTCAAGGCCTTCCACCGCCGGGCGCTGGACCTGGGCGGCATGGGCCTGGACACCCTGCGCGAGGCGGTGCTCCGCGGCGCATGAGTCGCTCCCCCGACGGTGGGCGCGGGGCGAGGGGGCTCCCGCCCGCCGGCACCGTCACCGGACGGCCCGTGCCCTGCCCTGCGCCGCCCGACGCGTTCTACGACCTGCTGGTCGACCCGCGCCGCCGCCCGGAGTGGCAGTCCTCCCTGCGCCGGGTCGATGCCGTGCGCCCCGCCGGGGGCGGCCCGGTGGCCTCGTCCGGCACCACCTGGCGGGACGTCACCGTGGTGCCGGGCATCACCCCGTCGATGCGGTTGACCGTCGCCGAGCGCCCGACCCACTGGGTCGAGGAGGGCCGCTTCGGGGCGTTCCGCGCCTGGCTGCGGCTGGACCTCCTGCCCCACGGCGCAGGTTCGCAGGCCGTGCCGCGGTTCGTCGTCCACGGGCCGCTGGGGCTGGGCCGGCTGCTGACCCTCACGGCGGTGCCCGCCATCCGGGCGGACCTGCACCGGGCCGCAGCGCTGGCCGCCGGCGCCTGAGCTTGGGTGGGCCGGCAGCATCCGGTGACTCAGCGGGATACCGGCGACGGGCGGGTCTACCGTGGCCGCATGAGCGCACACCCCACCTCCGCCGAACTTCCCGTCGCCACCGGTGTGATCGCCGGCGCCCCGATCCACGAAGGGAAGGTGCGCGGCACAACCGTGGTCTCCGACGACCACGTGCGCACCGTCTGCTTCGCCATGGACGCCGGCACCGAGCTGGCCGAGCACAAGGCCGCCCACCGCATCAGCATCACCGTGGTGGCCGGACGGATGCGGTTCACGGTGCACGGTGAGGACCACGAGATGGTGGCCGGTGACGTGGTCAACCTGCCGCGGATGGTGGAGCACGCCGTCCTCGCGGAGGAGCCGACGCATTTCGTGCTCACCATGCACATCGGTGCCTGAGGGCTACCCACGGCCCACTAGCCTCGGGGCATGACCCACACCCCTGAGGCCCCCTCCCCCGACGTCACCCCCGGCCACCGTCTGGTGCTCGCCAGCCAGTCCGCCTCACGTCGCGCGCTGCTGGCCGCGGCCGGCATCGAGGCCCGGGTGGAGGTCTCCGGGGTGGACGAGGACGCCGTCCTGGCCCGGGCGGAGCAGGTCCGCGGCGAGGCGCTGGCCCCCGAGGAGGTGGCGCTGCTGCTGGCCCAGGCCAAGTGCGAGGCCGTGGTGCCCCAGGTGGAGGACGACGCGGACGCGTGGGTGGTGGTCGGCTGCGACTCGGTGCTGGAGGTGGACGGGCGGGTGTTCGGCAAGCCGGGCACGCCCGAGGTGGCCGCCGAGCGCTGGCGGGCGATGCGGGGGCGCACCGGCGTGCTCCACTCGGGCCACTGGCTGGTGGACCTGCGTGACACCGACCCCGACGGCGAGGCCGGCTCCGGCGCCACCCTGGGCGGGGTGTCGTCCACGACCCTGCACTTCGCCGACGTCACCGACGAGGAGGTCGACGCCTACGTGGCCACCGGGGAGCCGCTGCACGTGGCGGGGGCGTTCACGCTGGAGGGGCGCGCCGCGGCGTTCATCACCCGTGTCGAGGGGGACCCCAGCGGGGTGCAGGGCCTCTCGATGCCGGTGCTCCGCGACCTGCTGGGCGAGGCCGGGCTCGGCGTCCACGAGTTCTGGGGCTGAGACCCCACGCACGAGGGTGGCGCGGGCACCTGTCCGCGCCGCCCTCGTCGTCGCTGGATCGAACCCGCTCAGGCCCCGGGCCGGTGGTGGCGTCCGATGGGGACCATCAGCGGCGTCCCCGCCACCGGGTCCGTGACCACCTGGCTGTCGATGCCGAAGACCTCGTAGATCACCGCGGGCGTCATGACCTCCTGCGGGCTGCCGGCGGCCACGAGCCTGCCCCCCGCCAGCGCGATGAGGTGGTCGGCATAGCGCGCGGCCAGGTTGAGGTCGTGCAGCACCATCACCACGGTGGTGCCCTTGCGCTGGTTGAGATCGGTGAGGAGGTCCAGCACCTCCACTTGGTGGCGCACGTCCAGGTAGGTGGTGGGCTCGTCGAGCAGCAGCACGCCCGTCTCCTGGGCCAGCGCCATCGCGATCCACGCCCGCTGGCGCTGGCCGCCCGAGAGCTCGTCCACCGGACGGTCGGCCAGCGCCGTCACCTCTGTCGCCTCCAGCGCCTGCGCCACGGCTCGGTCGTCCTCGCGGCTCCACCGCGCGAACATCCGCTGGTGCGGGTGACGGCCCCGCCCCACGAGGTCACCGACGGTGATGCCCTCAGGGGTGACCGGCGACTGCGGGAGCAGGCCCAGCCGCCGGGCGAGCTGCTTGGCGGGCATGCGGTGCACGTGCTCGCCCTCCAGCAGCACCTGTCCGTTGCGCGGCCTGAGCAACCGGGACATGGAACGCAGCAGGGTGGACTTGCCGCAGGCGTTGGGTCCGACGATGACCGTCACCCTCCCCTCCGGGAGGCCCAGGGTGAGGTCCTGGACCACCACGTGGTCCTGGTACCCGAGCGACAGCTCGTGCACCTGCAGGACGTCGTCCTCGCGGACGGCCGTGCCGGGGGTCTCCGAGACGGTCACAGGCTGCCTCCAGTGCGGTTGGTGCGGATGATGAGGTACAGCAGGTAGGGGGCGCCGAGCACGCCGGTCACCACTCCCACCGGGTAGCGGAAGGGGGTGAGGTTCTGCCCCACCCAGTCGGCGCCCAGCACCAGTGCCGCGCCCGTGAGCGCGGCCGGCAGGAGCACCGAGCCGTTCGGTCCCACCACGCGTGCGGCGATGGGACCGGCCAGGAAGGCCACGAAGGCGATGGGGCCGGTGGCCGCCGTGGCGATGCAGATGAGCATCACCGCGGACAGGATCGCGAGCATCCGGCTGCGCTCCACGCGCACTCCCAGGGCGGTCGCGGCGTCATCGCCCAGCTGCCCGATGCTGATCTCCCGCGCGTTGGCCAGCAGAACGGTGCCCAGCACCACGACCGCAGCCGCGGGCAGCACCACCGAGGCCCAGGTGGCACCGTTCAGGGTGCCGGTCAGCCAGCGCAGGGCCTCGGCCAGCTGGGCCCGCTGCGCCTTCTCCAGCTGGATGGCCACCACGCTCTGCAACATGGCGGCCGCGCCGATGCCGATGAGCACCAGGCGCGTGCCGTGCAGACCTCCCCGCCACGAGAGCAGGTAGACCACCGCGGCCACGCCCAGGCCCGCCAGGACCGCCATGACCGAGACCCGGGTGTCGGTCCATCCCATCGAGATGATGCCGATGGCCGCCGCAGCGCTCGCCCCGGCGGTGATGCCGACGACGTCGGGGCTCGCCAGAGGGTTGCGAAGGATGGTCTGGAAGGTGGCGCCGGAGAGCCCGAACGCGACGCCGGCAACGGTCGCCATGGCCACCCGGGGCATGCGGAGCTCGCCGACGATGAACTCGGCCCCACCCGCGTCATCGCCGGTGGCGACCGCCCACACCTCTCCCAAGGAGTAGGCGGGGTCGCCGAGCGTCAGGCTCACGCCCACCAACGCCACGACCACGACGCCCAGCGCGAGCGTGCTGCCCGCCCAGCGCAGTTGCCGGGCACGGCGTCCGGACCGGACCAGCTCCTCGGTGGTGCTCACAGCTCCCTCACCTTGTTGCGTCGCACGATGGCGATGAAGAACGGCGCCCCCACCAGCGCGGTGATGATGCCCACGTCGAGCTCGGCCGGCGGGGTGACCACTCGCCCCAGCACGTCGCTCGCAGTGAGCAGCACGGCACCGCCCAGGGCGCTGAAGGGTACGAGCCAGCGGTGGTCGATGCCGATGAGCAGGCGGAAGAAGTGCGGGACGACCAGGCCCACGAACCCGATGGGGCCGGCCACGGCGGTGGTCGCACCGCACAGCACCACGGCGGCCGCGCTGGCCACAACGCGGGTGATCCACACGCGCTCGCCCAGGCTGGCCGCCACCTCGTCGCCGAGCCCCAGCAGGTTCAGCCCCCGGCTGACTGCCCAGACGACCACGAAGCCCACAGCCAGGAAGGGCAGCACGTGCAGCAGCACGGCCTCCGTGGCGCCGCCCACGCCGCCGATCTGCCACGAGACCACGTTGAGGCCGATGTCCTGGCGCGGCAGCACCACGGCCGAGACCATCGCTGTCAGGGCCACGGTGAACGCCGCACCGGCCAGGGCCAGCTTGAGCGGGGTCGGGCCGCCCCTCCCCATCGAGCCGATGACGTAGACGGTCACGGCGGTGACGGCCGCACCGGCGATGGCCACCCAGATGAACGATGTGGGCTGGGTGAGCCCGAACCAGGCGATGCCGACGGCCACCGCCAGGGAAGCGCCGGCGTTGACCCCCAGGATGCCGGGGTCGGCGAGCGGGTTGCGGGTGACCGCCTGCATCACCAGACCGGAGACCGCCAGGGCGGCACCGGCCACCATCGCCAGCGCGGTGCGTGGCACCCGCTTGGCCACCGCGGCCTGGTCGAAGCCGTCGACGTCGCCGGTGATGCCGGCCCAGACGTCGTCCAGTCCGACCGAGCGCGAGCCGATGGCGACCGACATCCACGCCGTCACCAGCAGCACCGCGACCATGACCAGCAGCACGAGTCCACGCAGGCGGCGCACCCGCGCCAGCGCCGTCACGACGGACGGGTGGGCGACGTCCGGGGTCCCCGAGGGGCCCGCGGTCGACTGGACCGCGGGCCCCT
>NZ_KV824357.1:0-897 GCF_001816045.1 Kytococcus sp. HMSC28H12 | reverse complement strand
CGGCCGCGGCGGCCACGCCGGCGGCCAGCACGACCGGGCCGGTCCACACCGGCAGCCCGGTGCCGTGCAGGGCGCCCGCCCCGCCGAGCACCACGAAGGTGCCGTAGGTCAGGGCCACCACGGAGCCCAGCAGCAGCGTCCCCACGAGGCGCCGCGGCGTGCCGGGGCGGGTGCGCCCGAAGCCGCGGGCCTCCATGCCGGCGGCCAGCGCCATCGACTGCTCCACCGCGTCCTCGAGCACCGGCACCAGCAGCGTGCGCACCATCCGCAGGCCACGTGTGCGTCCGCCGCGCAGGCGCCGGGCGCGGTGGGCCCGCACCCCGGAGACCACGAGCTGCGGGGCCACGGTGAGGGCGATGACCACGGCCACCGACACCTCGTGGAGTGCCGAGGGCACCGAGCGCAGCGCCCGCCGCGGGTTGGCCAGGGCGTTGGCGGCGCCCACGCACAGCAGCATCGCGCCCAGGCGCAGCGCGTCGTAGACCGTGGCCAGGAGGAACTCCGCCCGCACCGGACCGCCCACGCGGATGCCGGCCGCCCAGTCGGGCAGGGGCAGCTCGGGCAGCGTGAACAGCACCGTGCCGGGCCGGTCGGAGCCCAGCAGCACCTGGAGCACCACGCGCACCAGGACCACCATCGCGGCCAGCAGGAGGTACACGCGCAGGCTGCGGGCCCACAGGTCGTCGGTGCGCTTGAGCAGTGCCACGGACACCACGGCGGCGGCCACCAGCAGCACCAGCAAGGGGTTGGTCGTCATCGACACCGCCGCGGCCACGAGCAGCGCCCACGCCCACCACGCCCACGGGTGCAGCCGCCGGCCGGTGGTCCGGGTGCCCTCCCGGGCGACACGTGGGGCAGGGACGACGGCGCCCGTCGGGACCGCCGCAGGGTGCGGCG
>NZ_KV824356.1:0-7414 GCF_001816045.1 Kytococcus sp. HMSC28H12 | reverse complement strand
CGGTGGCCGCCGGCGCCAACCGCTCGTCGGTGCGCCCGCCCGCCACGAACTCCAGGTAGGTGGCCACCTCCCGGCGCCGCTCGTCGTCCAGCGGGAGCAGCTGCTCGAGGGTGGCCCGCGCGCGCTCGGGCCCGGGCCCCTGCTCGGCACGCAGCTGCACCACCCGTGCGCCGATGCGGTCGCCCATCTCGGCCATGACGAACGCCAGCAGCTCGTGCTGGGCGGAGAAGTAGTGCCGCACCGCGCCGGGCGACCAGCCCACCTCCGCGGCGACGGCGCGCACCGAGGCGGCGTGCAGCCCCTCGCGGGCGACCAGCGCGTACACGGCGTCGGCCAGGGCGGCGCGGCGGGCGGCGTGGTCGGCGAGGCGGGGCATGGCCCCATCGTGCCACGGAAACAACACAGGTGTGTTGACAACGCCACGGACCCCACCCCAGACTGCATGGCAACACACCTGTACTTCCAAGGAGTGATGATGGACGCCGGCAGCCACCTGGCCCTCGCTGGGCTCGCCCTGCTCGACAGCACCAGCTTCGGCACCCTCGTGCTGCCCGTGATCGCCCTGCTCGCCCACCCCCGCGCCGGCGGCCGCGTCGTGGCCCACCTGGCAGTGATGGCCGTCTTCTACTGGCTGCTCGGCGTGGCCCTCCTGCTCGGCGGCCAGCAGGCCCTCGCGAGCCTCGGCGGCTGGCCCGACTGGACCCGGCACCCCGCCACGTGGGTGGCCGGCGGCATCGCCCTGGTGGGCCTCAGCTACGTGCTCGACGGCACCGTCGCCCTCCCGGGCCCGTGGGCCGAGCGCGCCCGCCGCAGCAAGGAGTGGATGCGCCACGCCCTCGGACCCGATGCCGGGGCGCGCACCGTCGCGGGGATCGCCCTGGCCGCCGGGCTCGTGGAGGCCGCCTCGATGCTGCCCTACCTGGGCGCCCTCGGGATGCTGCTCGGCTCGGACCTTCCCACCGTCGGCCGACTGGGAACCCTTGCCGCCTACTGCCTGGTGATGGTGGCACCCGGCCTGCTGCTGGTGGCGGCGCGCACGGCCCTCGGTCGCCGGGCCGACGGCCCGCTCGGGCGCATCGGCAGCTGGCTCGACCGCCGGGCCGGCACCGAGATGGCCTGGGTGGTGGGCATCATCGGCGTGGTGCTGGCCCTCAATGGGGCCGCGCGCCTCATGGCCTGAGGCCGCGGGTCACCAGCCACCCCGAGCGACCGGCCGCGTGCGTGGACCCGTGGTGGGGTGCCTCACCGGCCCAGGTCGGTGGGGTACGGCCGGTCGGCCACGAAGGTCTTGAGCACCAGGGTCGAGGTGAGGCGCTGCACCCCGGGCAGCGAGGAGAGCACGTCGTCCTGCAGGCGCGCGTAGGCGTCGAGGTCCTCCGTGCGGACGCGCAGCAGGTAGTCGGGGTCACCGAAGAGGCGCTGCGCCTGCAGCACCGTGGGGATGCCGGCCACCGCCTCCTCGAAGGCCAGCAGGGTGGCCCGGTCCTCCTGCCCCATGGTCACGAACACCAGGGCCTCGAAGCCCAGCCCCAGCGCCCGCGGGTCGACGCTCGCCCGGTACCCGGTGATGGCCCCGCAGGCCTCCAGGTCCTTCAGCCGGCGGTGGGTCGGGGAGACCGTGAGGCCCACGCGCTGACCGAGCTCGGTGACACTCAGTCGTCCATCCACCTGCAGTTCGGCAAGGATCTTGCGGTCAAATGCGTCCATGGTTGCTGATTCTTCTACGGACAACCGAACGCACAGCCGATTCGGGCAGCACATTCTGCCGTTTCTCACCTATCGTCCCGCTCGCCGGCCGGGATCCGCCGCCGGACGGGGCTCGTGGAGGAGGACGGCGTGGAACTGGGACTGGTCATGGGGTTCGCGGCGATCGCGCTCACCCTCATCGCGGTGCCCGGCCCGGACTGGGCGTACGTCCTCAGCGCCTCGCTGCGGGACCGCGTGGTGGCCCCCGCCGTGGGCGGCCTCGCGCTCGGCTACGTGCTGATCACCGCCGTCGGTGCCGTGGGGGTGGGCCCGCTGCTCGCCGAGGCCCCGCTCGCACTGGTGGCCCTCACGGTCGGCGGGGCCGGGTACCTCGTCCTGCTCGGCGTGCGCACGCTGCGCAGCACGACGGGCCCCGCAGGACCGGAGGGGCAGGTGATGGCCACCGGCCCCCTCGGGTACGTCACGCGGGGCATGGCCGTGAGCGGCCTGAACCCCAAGGCCATGCTGCTCTTCCTGTCGATCCTCCCCCAGTTCACCAACCCGGCACAGTCCTGGTCGCTCCCGGCGCAGCTGGCGACCCTGGGCCTGGTGCACGTGGTCATCAGCGGCGCGTTCTACCTCCTGCTGGGCACCACCGCGGGACGGGTGCTGGCCTCCCGCCCCGGCGCCGCGCAGGTCACCACCCGGCTGGCCGGTCTGGCCATGATCGCCGTGGGCGTCGGTCTGCTCGGCGAGCGCCTCCTGCAGGCCGTCCGCGCCGGGGGCGTCGTCGTCTGAGGCGGCCGGTCCCCCTCAGCGGCGCGAGCTCAGCGCCTGTCGGACGAGCTGTAGGACGACCAGCCCGCCGGCCACCACGATGAGGACCTTGGGCCCCAGGGCGAACCCGCCCTCATCGCTGAAGACCGGCACGCGCCCGCTGGAGACGAAGAAGACCCACCCGGCGAAGAGCACCACCGGGAGGAGGGCCCCCAGCCGGGAGAGCCCGCCACGGCGACGCGGCGCCACGGCCTCCGGCTCGGTCGACAGGCCCGATGTGACCGTCATCGGCTGCGCGGAGCCGACGGATGCCGCCTCCTGGGCGCCATGGCCACCGGCCACCTCCTCCGGCCACGCGCCGGCCACGCCCGCCACCTGCAGCACGTCGTTGAGCTCGCCGGCGATGCGCTCCAGGTCCTGGCGCACCTCGGCCCGGGAGTCCAGGTCCAGGTCGAACAGGTCGCGCTGCAGGTCCAGCGCCAGGAAAAGCTGGCCGTCCACCGCCCGGAGGGCGAGGTCACCCTGGTGGCGGTGGGCCAGAGCCGCCAGGTGCTGCTGCACCGTGGGTGTGAGCAGGTAGTAGGCCTGCTGGGGGTCGGTGGCCTCCACGCGGAACCAGTCGGAGAACGCGGGGTTCTCCATCGCCAGGCCCCGGCCCCCGAGGAGGCGACTGCCCCCGGTGAAGCCCGCCCGCGAGTGCGGTGAGACCCGCACCTCGCCGCGGACCGCGCGGGCCAGCGGCAGCCAGGCCACGAGACCCCGGAAGATCTGCACGGTCTCGCGGTCCTCCCCCGACCCCTGCTGCTCGGTGATGCGGTACTCGCACACGGCGAGCGACCTGCCGGCCACCACGCCGGTGACCGACTCGCCGCAGTGCACGGAGTCGCCGGTGTCCACGATGCCGGCATCGCGGAGCAGCCGCTCGTCGGCCGCCCCGAGCTGGAGGTGGCCCCCGGTGGTGCCGTGGAGGCGGTCCACCTCGCTCGCCCAGGAGGACAGCACCGGCTGCACCAGCTCGGCATCGGCCCGCTCACGGAACGGCCGTGCCCGGCGGGACCGGACCGCGTTGAACAGGAACGCCGCACCCGCCACGACCACCACGGCCGCGATGAAGAGGGGCACCGAGGTGCTCATGGGCACCACGCCGAGCATCCCCAGCAGGTGCACCACGATCACCGGGACCATCACCAGGGGCAGCCACCGCTTGACCAGCGCGGTCGACCGGCCGAGGCGGTCACGCTCCTCCCGGAAGGCCTCGGGGTCCACCCCGGCGGTGTCGACGACGGTGGCGGGGTCGGGTTGGCGCACGGTGCTCCTCCCTCAGGTGGGTCGGTGGGTGGGTCAGGAGAGCGACGCGGGCCGGGCCCGGCCCGCGTCCCCACCGGTCAGGTCGGCCAGGCCTGAGAGGTCCACGTCGGCACGCTCGGTCTCGCTCGCGCGGAACATCGGCTCGGTGCCGAAGCCGAACACGGCCGCCACGAGGTTGGACGGGAACATCTCGCGCCGGTCGTCCAGGCGCGCCACCGCGGCGTTGTAGCTGCGGCGGGCGGCGCTGAGCTGCTCCTCGGTGTAGGCAGCCGACTTCTGCAGCTCCACGAACGAGGCGTTGGCGCGGAACTCCGGGTACGCCTCGGCGGTGACGTTCACCGCCGACTGGGCGCGGTCCATGGCCCGGTCGGCCTCCTCCAGCTGCGGCACCGACATCTGCTCGACCGGCTGGGCGCGGCGCATCTCGAGCACGCGCTCCTGGAAGGCGGTCTCGGCCTGCACCGCGGCGGGCACCACCTGCATCTGCTTGGTGAGCAGGTCGTGGCGCTGGGTCAGGGCCACCTCGATGCCGTGCCTGGCCTGGCGCATGGCGTTGCGGGCCCGCACGAGGGCGTTGTAGAGCACCACCACGGCGATGACCACCAGCAGCAGCAACAACAGCAGCACGATCCAGATCCCGAGGTCCATCTCTCTCCCGTCCGCCGGGCCCGCGTGGCCCGGCCTCGGACGGCGACGCTAACCGAGCGACCCGGCCGCCGGCGTGGCCCCGTGGTCGGGGCCACCCCCTGCCACGGACGCACGCACGCCGCCCACCAGAGCCCGGACCTCCTGCGTGAGAATGGCCCCATGCCCGCTGACGCCACCGCCCCCGTGGAGGGCGGGCCCGCGCCGGACCCGGCGGACTGGGTGCGGCTGCTCACCGCCGGTGGACTGGCCGACCGGCTGGTGCACACCGAGACCCGTCCCGCCCGCGATGCGGTGACCGCACCCCTGCCGGAGTGGCTCAACCCGCAGGTCGAGGCGGCGCTGCGAGGTGCCGGCATCGAGCAGCTGTGGAGCCACCAGGCCGAGTTCGCCGAGCACGCCCACGCCGGACGCCACGCCGTGGTGGCCACCGGCACCGCATCGGGCAAGTCGCTGGCCTACCTGCTGCCGGTGCTCTCGGCGCTGGCCGACGGCTCCCACCACGTGACCGGCCGCGGCGCCAACGCCCTCTACCTGGCCCCCACCAAGGCCCTGGCCCAGGACCAGCTGGCCGCCGTGGAGGCGTGGATGGTGCCCGGTGTGCGCCCCGCGGTGGTGGACGGCGACACCCCGCCCGACGCCCGCACCTGGGCCCGCCAGCACGCCACCTACGTACTGAGCAATCCCGACCTGCTGCACCACTCGCTGCTGCCCGGCCACGAGCGGTGGCGGGCCTTCCTGCGCCGCCTGCGCTACGTGGTGGTGGACGAGTGCCACACCCACCGCGGTGTGCCGGGCGCCCACGTGGCCCTCGTGCTGCGCCGGTTGCTGCGTATCGCCCGGCGCTACGGCGCCGAGCCCACGGTGCTGCTCGCCTCGGCCACCGTGGCCGACCCGGCCGAGCACGCCAGCCGCCTGCTCGACGCGCCGGTGCAGTCCGTCACCGAGGACGGCTCCCCGCGCGGCCCCATGACCTACGCCCTGTGGGACCCCCAGCCCGATGCGGCCGACGGCGGCGAGCGCCCGTCCACCCTCACCGAGGCCGCGCGCACGACGGCACGCCTCGTGGCCGGGGGGCGCCAGGTGCTCACGTTCACCACCTCGCGCGTCGGTGCCGAGGTGGCCGCCCGGGCCGTCGCGGACCAGCTCGGGTTCGCCGGAGCCGGTCACCTCGGTGACGCCGTGGCGGCCTACCGCGGCGGGTACCTGCCCGAGGAGCGCCGCGGCATCGAACGGCGCCTGCGCGAGGGTGGGCTGCGGGCCGTGGCCGCGACCACCGCCCTGGAGCTGGGCATCGACGTCTCCGGCCTCGACGCGGTGGTGATGGCCGGGTGGCCCGGGCGGCGGGCGAGCTTCTGGCAGCAGGCCGGCCGGGCGGGGCGCTCCGGGCAGCCGGCGCTGGCCGTGCTGGTGGCCGGCGACAACCCGCTGGACGGCTACCTGGTGCACCACCCGGAGGCGATCTTCGACAGCGGCGTGGAGGCCACGGTGGTGGACCCCACCAACCCGCGGGTGCTGGCCGAGCACCTGGCCTGCGCCGCGGAGGAGATCCCGTTGACCGAGGCCGACTCCCTGTGGTTCGGGCCGGGCACGGCCACGGTGCGCGAGTCGTTGGTGCGCGCCGGCATGCTGCGGCAGCGGCCGACCGGCTGGTACTGGGCGGGGTCGCAGCGCCCGCACGACCTGGTGGACCTGCGCGGCATGGCCGGGACGCTGCAGCTGGTGGAGGGGCGCACCGGGCGGGTGCTGGGCACCATCGACGCGGGGCGGGCGGACTCCACGGTGCACACCGGCGCGGTCTACCTGCACGCCGGTGTGACGCACGTGGTGACCGACCTGGACCTCGAGGAGGGCGTGGCCACGGTGGCCGTCGGCGACCCGGGGTGGACCACCCGGGCGGTCACCGAGGAGGCCTTCGACGTCACCGCCGTGCGCGACGAAGCCCCCGCCGAGGGGGTCACCTGGTGCGTGGGCGACGTCCTGGTGCGCACCCGGGTGACGGCCTTCCGCCGGATGCTGCCCAGCGGTGAGGTGCTCGGGCAGCACCCGCTGGACCTGCCCGAACGCACGATGCCGACCCGCTCGGTGTGGTTCACCCTCACCCCCGAGGTGCTCGAGGCGGCGGGCGTGGACGACCTGGAGCTGGCCGGCGCCCTGCACGCTGCCGAGCACGCCCTCATCGGGATGCTGGGCCTGGTGGCCACCTGCGACCGGTGGGACGTCGGCGGGGTCTCCACCGTGCTGCACCCGGACACGGGCCTGCCCACGGTGATGGTGCACGACGCGCACCCGGGTGGGGCCGGCTTCGCCGACCGGGGCTTCGCGGCGCGCCGCCCGTGGGTGGAGGCCACGCTGGCCGCGGTGGAGGGCTGCCCCTGCAAGGCCGGGTGCCCGGGCTGCGTGCAGTCGCCCAAGTGCGGCAACAACAACGAGCCGCTGTCCAAGGCCGGGGCGGTGGCCGTGCTGCGACTCCTCACCGGGCAGTGGTCGGCGCAGTAGCCTGAGCGCGCATCGTCCCCCACCCTCCTCGAAGGCGGCTCCATGCTCCTCATCGGCCTGCTGATCCTGCTCGTTGCCGTGCTGTTCATCCTCTACGTGGTGACCGGCGCGGACGGCTCCACCACGCTGGAGGCGTTCAACGTCAGCACCACGATGCCGGCGCTCACCCTGTTCCTCAGCGGCATGGTCTCGCTCCTCGCCATCGGCCTGGGCCTGTGGCTCATGACGGCCGGGGCCCGCCGGAACGCGCGCCACCGGAAGGAGCACAAGGTGTTGGAGCGCGACGCCCGCGAGGCACGCACCCTCCGCGAGCACGGCACGACCCGCCGCGACCACCGCGCCCCCGAGACCGAGGTGCCCTACGGGGAGTACCAGGAGGAGCGCCCGCTGCGCTCCGGAGAGCGCCTGGACGGCGGGGACACGACCTCCCCGCGCCGCGACGCCTGAGCCCCACCATCGCAGCCCTGCGCCGTGGGCGCCCCCAGCCAGGGGGCGCCCA
>NZ_KV824355.1:0-5094 GCF_001816045.1 Kytococcus sp. HMSC28H12 | reverse complement strand
CGAGCCCGCCCAGCCCGCGAGCGCGGCGCGCAGGGTCTTGCGCCGCTGGGCGAACGCGGCGTCCACGCAGGAGAAGACCTCCTCACGCCGCACGCCCACGGCCGCCTCGTCCCGCGGGGCCACGTCGATGCGGGCGAGCCCGGAGTCCACGTTGGGCGCCGGCCAGAACACGTTGCGGCCGATGCGGCCGGCCAGCCGCGTGGGGCCGTACCAGGCGCACTTGACGCTGGGCACGCCGTACACCTTGGAACCCGGTGCGGCGGCCATGCGCTCGGCCACCTCCAGCTGCACCATCACCAGCACGGTCCGCAGGCTGGGGAAGCGCTCCAGGAAGGTGAGCACCACCGGCACGGCGATGTTGTACGGCAGGTTGGCCACCAGTGCCGTGGGCGCGGGGCCGGGCAGCTCCGTCACCTGCAGCGCGTCGTCGTGCACGACGCGCAGGTCGGCAGCGCGGTCGGGCGCCATCGCGGCCACGGTGCCGGGCAGCGCCTCGGCCAGGCGCGGGTCCACCTCCACGCAGGTCAGCGAGGCCACCGACGGCAGCAGCGCGAGGGTCAGCGAGCCCAGACCGGGCCCCACCTCCACCACGTGGTCCTGCGCGCCCACCCCGCTGGACCGCACGATGCGGCGCACGGTGCCCTTGTCGATGACGAAGTTCTGCCCCCACTGCTTGGTGGGGCTCACACCGAACCGGTCAGCCAGCTCGCGGATCTGGGCGGGGCCCAGCAGGCCCTCGTCGGGCGCCTCCACCGGCACCGTCCCCTCGGGCTGCGGGGTGGTCACCACGGCCCGTACACCCGCTCGGAGTTCTCCGAGATCGCCTGGCACAGCTCGGGCACGGACACGTTGAGCGTGCTGGCCATGGTGCGCACCGTGAGCGGCACCAGGTAGGGCGCGTTGGGGGCGCCGCGGTGGGGGTGCGGCGTGAGGTACGGCGCGTCGGTCTCCACCAGCAGGTTCTCCAGCGGCACCACGGCCAGGGCGTCGCGCAGGTCGCGAGCGTTCTTGAAGGTCACCGTGCCGGCGAAGCTCAGCATGTAGCCGCGCTCCACGCACTCCCGCGCCATGGAGATGTCGCCGCTGAAGCAGTGCAGCACCGTCCTGTCCGGCGCCCCCTCCTCGGCCAGGATGCGCAGCACGTCCTCGTGCGCGTCGCGGTCGTGGATCTGCAGCGCGAGCCCCAGCTCCTTGGCCCTGTCGATGTGCCAGCGGAAGCCCTCGGCCTGCACCGCGCGCCCCTCCGGCGGGGTGCGGAAGTAGTCCAGCCCGGTCTCCCCCACCACCCGGATCCGGTCGCCGCGCAGGAGCCGGTCGATCTCCTCCAGCGCCGACTCCAGCTCACCGCGCTCGGCGAGCACCGGCACCTCGTTGGGGTGCAGCGCCACGCCACCCAGCACCTCGGGGTGGCGGGTCACCACCTCGGCGGTCACCCGCGCGGACTCCAGCTCGCACCCGATCTGCACCAGGCGGTCCACGCCCACGGCCCGGGCGGCCTCGATGACGCCGCGCACGCCGCCACCGGCCCCCTCGCCGCCCATGACCACACCGTCCCGCTCGATGTCGACGTGCGTGTGGTTGTCCACCACCGGGATCGGCAGCGGCTCGGGCAGCGGCGGGGCCTCGGTGCGCCGGGGGCTGGTGTGCGGCACTCAGCGCTCCCCGGTGAGGCCCTCGGCCGGGGCCGAGGTGGTCAGCTCGCGCTCGCGCTGCACGGCCTCGTCGTCGAGCTTGCGGAAGATCGGCGTCGGCTTGGCCACCGGGGCGCCCACCACCACGTCGCGCGGCTCCCAGCGCACGCCCGTGGTGTAGTCGCCGGTGATCACCGGGTAGGCGCGCGAGGGGTCGTCCAGGTCGGTCACCTCGTCGATGCGGGGCAGCGGCGCGACGGTGGCCCCGCCGCCCAGCGCGGCCTCCACCTCGTTGGCCGAGTGCGGCAGGAAGGGCGCCAGCATCGTGTTGAGGTCGGTGACGGCCTGGGCACAGGTCCACAGCACGGTGGCCAGGCGCTCGCGCTGGTCCTCGCCCTTGAGCTTGAACGGCTCGGTGGTCGAGATGTACGCGTTGGCCTCGCCCACCAGACGCATCGCCTCGGCCAGGGCCTGGCGGTTGCGGAAGCGCTCGAGCAGCTGCCCCACGGTCGCGAACCCGCCGCGCACGGCATCGAGCAGGGCGCGGTCCTCGTCCTGCAGCTCCGCGGGCGCGGGCACCTCGCCGAAGTTCTTGGCGATCATCGAGGCGGTGCGGTTGAC
Organism: Kytococcus sp. HMSC28H12; assembly: GCF_001816045.1. NCBI lineage: Bacteria > Bacillati > Actinomycetota > Actinomycetes > Micrococcales > Kytococcaceae > Kytococcus > Kytococcus sp. HMSC28H12. Next base: position 2,842 of record NZ_KV824355.1, on the reverse strand, counting down.
CAGGTTGCCCCAGCCGGCCACGAGCTCGCCGTTGGTGCGGCGCGCGAACTCCTCCCACGAGAAGTCGGCGTCACTGGTCTCCGGCGCCACGGCCGAGAGGTAGTAGCGGATGGCGTCGGGCTGCTGGCGCTCCAGCACGTCGCGCACGTAGATGACGTGCCCGCGGGAGGTGGAGAACTGGCGACCCTCGAGCGTCATGAACTCCGAGGAGACCACCGCGGTGGGCAGGTTGAGCTCGCCGAACGGCCCCGGCTCCCCACCCTTGCTGCCCTGCCCGTTGTGGGCGAGCAGCTCGGCCGGCCAGATCTGGGAGTGGAAGACGATGTTGTCCTTGCCCATGAAGTAGGCGCTGACGGCCTCGGGGTCGTTCCACCAGGCGCGCCACGCCTCGGGGTCACCGCTGCGGCGGGCCCACTCGATGGAGGCGCTCAGGTAGCCGATGACGGCGTCGAACCACACGTACAGGCGCTTGGGGGCGTCCTCCCAGCCCTCCAGCGGCACCTTGATGCCCCAGTCGATGTCGCGCGTCATGGCGCGGGGGCGGATCTCCTTGAGGATGTTGCGGGAGAACGCGATGACGTTGGGGCGCCACGCACCGGAGGCCTCGCGGCCCTCGAGCCACTCCCCCAGCGCCTCGGCCAGGGCGGGCAGGTCGAGCAGGAAGTGGTTGGTCTCGACGAACTCCGGGGTCTCGCCGTTGATGCGCGAGCGCGGGTCGACCAGGTCGGCCGGGTCGAGCTGGTTGCCGCAGTTGTCGCACTGGTCGCCGCGGGCGGAGGTGTCGCCGCAGATCGGGCAGGTGCCCTCGATGTAGCGGTCCGGCAGGGTGCGGCCCGTGGACGGGCTGATGGCGCCCAGCTGGGTCTGCTCCACGAAGTAGCCGTTGTCGTGCACAGCCGTGAACATCTGCCGCACGACCTCGTGGTGGTTCACCGTGGTGGTGCGGGTGAACAGGTCGTAGGAAAGGCCCAGTGCGGTGAGGTCCTCGCAGATGGCCCGGTTGTTCTCGTCGACGAACTCCTGCGGCGTCTTCCCCGCGGCCTCGGCCTGCACGAGGATGGGCGTGCCGTGCTCGTCGGTGCCGGAGACCATGAGCACGTCGTGTCCGGCCATGCGCATGTAGCGCGAGTAGACGTCCGAGGGCACCCCGAAGCCGGCGACGTGGCCGAGGTGGCGGGGACCGTTGGCGTAGGGCCAGGCGACGGCCGAGAGAACCTTGCTCATGGCGCCCGAGTCTACGAGGCGAAGGGCGCGTACTCCCGGCGCGGGCGGCGACGACCCGACAGGCGCTTGAACCGCCGCCAGAGGGACCACACGATCCACCCCAGCACCACCAGCACCACGAGCACGAACAGCGGCGCGAAGACCGCCACCACGCTCAGCGACACCGCGGCCACGTCCTCGGCGAGGGAGACCACCGGCGTGCCCACACCCACGGTGCTGGCGTTGACCGCCGGGCGCGCGGCCGCCTTGCCGGAGTGCACGATGCCGGCCACCACGATGCCCGCGATGACGCCCACCCACGGGTGCTCCGCCATCCACTGCGAGTTGTCCAGGCTCTCGGCGGCGGAGGTGGCGGCGAAGACCAGCCCACCGGTCATCGGCCGGATGAAGGTGCCCACCGCGTCGTTGACGTGGTCCACCACCGCCACCTTGTCCACGGTGACCTCCACCAGGAGCAGCACCGCCGCGCCCACGATGGCCCACCAGGACTCGATCCAGGCGAAGGAGGGCGGCAGCGTGACGAAGGTGGTGAAGCGGGCCAGACAGGCCACGATGAGGAAGGGGATGTAGGCGTTGAAGCCCGCAGCGGCGGACAGGCCGAGGCCGGTGAGGGCTGCAAGCACGTGGGTCTCCTGAACGTGGTGGCGACGGGGGCACCTCTGTGCTCCGTGGGCGCCGCCCCCATGGAATCGCACCGGGGGACGCCGCCTTCCCCGCTTTGCCATTTCGTGCCCGGTTCGTTGCAGAGTTGTGACGTCGGGCGATGATGGGCGCATGACCTCCGGAGCCCTCGTCCTGGCCGCGACCCCCATCGGAGACCCGGCGGACGCCGCCCCGCGCCTCTCGACCGAGCTGGCCGGTGCCGACCTCGTGGCCGCCGAGGACACCCGTCGCACGCAGCGGCTGGCGGCCGCCCTGGGCGTCACCGTCTCGGCCCCGCTCGTGAGCTACCACGAGCACAACGAGGCCTCCCGCACCCCCGAGCTGGCCGACCGCATCGCCGCCGGGGACCGCGTGGTGCTCGTGACCGACGCCGGCATGCCCTCGGTGAGCGACCCCGGCTACCGGCTGGTGCAGGCCTGCGTGGAGCGCGACCTGGTGGTGACCTGCGTACCCGGGCCCAGCGCCGCCCTCATGGCGCTGGCGGTCTCCGGGCTGCCGGTGGACCGCTTCTGCTTCGAGGGTTTCCTGCCGCGCAAGGCCGGCCCCCGCGTCGCCGCCCTGCGGGAGCTCGCCGAGGAGCGCCGCACGATGCTCTTCTTCGAGGCACCCCACCGGCTGGCCGACACCCTGGGTGCCATGGCCGAGGCCTTCGGTGCCGACCGCCCGGCCGCCGTCTGCCGCGAGCTCACCAAGACCTACGAGGAGGTGCGGCGCGGGCCGGTGGCCGAGCTGGCGCAGTGGGCCGTCGAGGGGGCCCGCGGCGAGATCACAGTGGTGGTGCAGGGCGCGGCGGCCCGCACGGCCGACCCCGAGCAGGCCGCCGCACAGGTGCAGGAGCTGGTGGCCCAGGGGGTGCGCCTCAAGGACGCGTGCAAGCAGGTGGCGGCGGCCACCGGGCTGCCCTCCCGCGCGCTCTACGAGGCAGCGCTCACCGCATCGGACTGAACTCACCGCC
>NZ_KV824354.1:0-24959 GCF_001816045.1 Kytococcus sp. HMSC28H12 | reverse complement strand
CGGCACCGCACCACTGCCCCACCGCCGCGCGCCCGGCAGCCGGGTCGATGCGGCGACGGGGCGCCACCTCAGACCGCCTCGCGCTCGATGGGGCAGCTCATGCAGCGGGGGCCGCCGCGGCCGCGTCCGAGCTCGCCACCGGCGATCTCCAGCACCTCCACGCCCTGCGTGCGCAGGTACTCGTTGGTGGTGGTGTTGCGCTCGTAGGCCACCACCACGTTCGGCTCCAGGGCCAGCACGTTGCAGCCGTCGTCCCACTGCTCGCGCTCGGCGGAGCGGTCGTCCTGGTCGGCGGCCAGCACGGTGATGGCGTCCACGCCCAGCGCCGAGGCGATGGCCGCGTCCAGCTGCTCGGGGGCGTTGTGCTGCACCTTCACCTGCGCGTCGGGGCCCTCGCCGTCGGCGGTCAGGGTCCAGCTCTGCATCGGCGGCAGGCCGGTGTAGCGGGTGAAGGTGGTGGGGTTGAGCATCGTCATGACCGTGTCCAGGTGCATGAGCGCACGCGCCTTGGGCATGTCCAGCGCCAGCACCGTGTGCGCCTGGCCGGAGGCCAGGAGGGTGCGGGCCACGCGCTCCACACCCTGCGGGTTGGTGCGCTCGGAGATGCCCACCATGACCGCACCGTTGCCGATGACGAGCATGTCGCCGCCCTCGGTGGTGGCCGGCCCGGAGGCCAGGCCGTCGTTCCACTGCTGGAAGTCGGCGTCGGCGAACAGCGGGTGCCAGCGGTAGATGGCCTCGAAGTGCACGGTCTCGCGGCGGCGGGCCTTCTTGTGCATGGAGTTCACCGAGACGCCGCCGTACATCCAGGCCGAGGTGTCGCGCGTGAACAGGTGGTTGGGCAGCGGGGCCAGCACCATGTCGCGGTCGGCCAGCGAGGCCATGTAGAGCGACGACGAGCCGGAGGCGCGCTCCAGCAGCTCACCCTTGGTGATGCCGCCCACCAGGAAGGTGGCCAGCTCCTCGGCCGGCATCTCGTCGAAGACGCCACGCAGCTCCTCCACGGCACGCGGGCCGATGATGCGCTCGTCCAGCGAGTTGTCCAGCACGTGCGCCCGGGCCTCGGGGATGCCCACGGTGGTCGTGAGGAGGTCGGAGAACTCGTGCACGAGGACGCCGCGGTCCTCCATCACGGTACGGAACTGGTCGTGCTCCTCCTGCGCGCGCTCGAGCCAGAGCACCTCGTCGAAGAGGTAGCGCTCGCAGTTGGAGGGGGTCAGGCGGCTCATCTCGAGCCCCGGACGGTGCACGATCACCTGCTTGAGACGGCCCACCTCGGAGCCCACGTGGAATGCCATGGAGAGATCCTTCCTCTCCCGGGAGGAGTGGCCGGCGGGGGCCGACCGCCCGGGGCGCCGATCCCCTTCGGACCAGCAGGCCCCGGCTGCCCGGGTGCATGTCACGTGCAAGGATCGCACGTATGCGAGCCACCGTGATCCACGCCGCCGGAGACGTCCGCCTCGAGCAGGTCCCCGACCCGCAGGTGGTGCTGCCCACCGACGCCGTGGTGCGCGTGGTGGCCAGCTGCGTGTGCGGTTCGGACCTGTGGCCCTACCGGGGCGCCAACGAGGTGACCGAGCCCCGCCGCATCGGCCACGAGTTCGTGGGCGTGGTGGAGGAGACCGGCGACGACGTGCAGCTGCGGCGGGGCCAGTTCGTCGTCGCTCCCTTCGTGTGGTCCTGCGGCGGCTGCGCCCCGTGCCGCTCGGGCGTGCAGACCTCCTGCGAGCGCGGTGGTGGCTGGGGCGGGCCGGACCGCGACGGGCACCTCGTGGACGGGGGCCAGGGCGAGGCCGTCCGCGTGCCCCGGGCCAACGGCACCCTGGTACCGGTGGACGGCGTCGACGAGGACGTGGAGGAGGGGTTGCTCAAGAGCCTGCTCACCTGCTCGGACGTCATGGGCACCGGCTGGCACGCCGCCACCCGCGCCGGGGTGCAGGAGGGCGAGACCGTCGTGGTGGTGGGCGACGGCGCGGTGGGCCTGTGCGGCGTGCTGTCCGCGCGGATGAAGGGCGCGGGGCGGATCATCGCGATGTCGCGGCACGCCCCGCGTCAGGCCGTGGCCCGCGAGTTCGGCGCCACCGACGTGGTGGAGGCCCGCGGCGACGAGGGCGTGCAGGCGGTGCGCGACCTGACCGACGGGCGGGGAGCCGACCGGGTGCTGGAGTGCGTGGGCACGCACGACGCGATGCTGCAGGCCATCCGCTCGGCGCGCCCCGGCGGCACGGTGGGCTACGTGGGCGTGCCGCACGGCATCGAGCTGCCGATCGAGCTGATGTTCCGGCGCAACGTCAACGTCGCCGGCGGGGTGGCCCCGGTGCGTGCCTACGGCGAGGCGCTGCGCGACGCGGTGCTGGCCGGCGACATCGAGCCGGGGAAGGTGTTCGACGCCGTGATGCCCCTGGACGACGTGGCCGAGGCCTACACCGCCATGGACGAGCGCGCCGCCATCAAGGTGATGCTTCGCCCGTGAGCGGGGCCTGATGGCGCGACGGCGCGAGCAGCGACGAGGCGGGCGACGGGGGCAGGACCCGTCGCCCGCCGCCGTGCTGCCCGGGCACCTGGGCTTCGAGGAGGCCGACGGCGGCGGCGTGCTCGTGCTGCGCGACGGGCGTCCGCAGTCGCACGTGGACCCCGACGACCCCACGCGGCTGGTGTTCCCCTACGTGCAGCACCTGGCCGCCGTGCTCGACCTCGTGCCCGGCGTGGCGGCCCCCGAACGGCTGGGCGTGACCCATGTGGGCGGGGCCGGCATGACCCTGGCCCGGTGGGTGCAGGCCACGCGTCCGGGGTCGCCGCAGATCGTGCTGGAGCCCGACGCGGCGCTCACCGAGGCGGTGCGCGCGCGCCTGCCGCTGCCAGCCGGGCACCGCATCAGGGTGCGGCCGCAGGACGGGGCCACCGGGGTGGCGGGGCTCAAGGACACCAGCGCCGACGCGGTGGTCGTGGACGCCTTCGACGACGGTGAGGTGCCGGCGGACCTGCTGACCGCCGCCTTCGCCGGCGACTGCCTGCGGGTGGTGGGTGACGGCGGGGTGCTGGCGATGAACGTCTCGGACGCACCGGGCCTGCCGACGGCGCGCGCCACCGCATCGGCCTGGGGGGAGGGCGGCTGGCGCGGCCCGGTGGCGATGGTGACCACCCGCGAGGTGGCCCGCGGCAAGCAACCGGGCAACGTGGTGCTCGTGGCCCGGCGGGGCGACGGCCCCACCGACATCGCGTGGGTGGAGACCCTGCGCCGGTGGGCGACCACCGCGGCGCTGCCCACCGAGGTGCTCATCGCCCGCTAGCGGAGTCCCCCCGCAGGGCCTCGACGAGGCCGTCGAGGCTCGTGACCTCACCCCACCCGGTCGGGGCCCCGATGCCGTGGGCCGGGTTGCTCACCGTCCTGCCGACGGGTCGGTCGCACCCCATGATGGGCAGCTCGTACCAGAGTCCCTCCGGGGAGGCGATCTCCCCGTTCCTCCCGCCCCAGAACACGAGGACCCGGTGCCCGACGGTCGCCAGCAGGTCGGCAACCACCTGCGGCCTGACCCCGAACCCCCGGGTACACGATCCGCAGGCGCTGTCGTGCACGAGCGCCCTGCACGGCATCGACCACGGTGCCGCTCAGGAACAGCATGCCGTCACGCGGGTCGGGATCCACGCGCAGCTCGGCCACGGCGATGGCCTCGAACCGCTCCCGGGCCTCGGTGGGCCGAAGCAGGTACTTCACGGTGGTACCCGTCAGCTGCTTGACGGCCGCCTCCGCCCACGGGTCCCGCGGTGGAATGGCACAGGTCTGCACCGGACCGGTGTCCCCCCTCCCGGGCAGGTCGCCCGTCCGGCATCCCGTGAGCAGACCTGCGCCCAAAGCCGCGGCGGTCACCAGCACCCCTCGCCGTGTCGTCATGCCTCCACACTCCCGGCCGACTGCCGCGCCGGGGCTCACCCCGTGGGCGGGACGCCTCCGGGGTCCGTGCGACCATGGCTCGATGACGGTCCAGCCCGGCCACCAGCGCACTCCCCGCAGGCTCCCCCAGAGCTCCAAGCTCGCCGACGTGCTCTACGAGATCCGCGGCCCGGTGAACGCCGAGGCGCAGCGCATGGAGGCCGCCGGCGAGCACGTGCTCAAGCTGAACATCGGCAACCCGGCGCCGTTCGACTTCCCGCCGCCCAGCGACATCCTGCGCGACATGATCGCCACCCTGCCGGTGAGCCACGGGTACTCCGAGTCCAAGGGCATCCTCTCGGCCCGGCATGCCGTGGTGGACCGGTACAACGAGACGCCCGGCTTCCCGCAGGTGGACGTGGACGACGTGTACCTGGGCAACGGGGTGAGCGAGCTCATCATGTTGCTGCTCAACGCCCTGCTCGACGACGGCGACGAGGTGCTCGTGCCCGCCCCGGACTACCCGCTGTGGACCGCGGCCACCTCCCTGTCCGGCGGGCGCCCCGTGCACTACGTGTGCGACGAGGCCACCGGGTGGAACCCCGACGTGGCCGACATCGAGGCCAAGGTGACCGATCGGACCAAGGCGATCGTCGTCATCAACCCCAACAACCCCACCGGCGCGGTCTACAGCGACGAGACCCTGCGCGCCCTGGCGGACGTGGCCCGCCGCCACGGGCTGCTGCTGTTCGCCGACGAGATCTACGACCGCATCACCTACGACGGCGTGCCGGCCACCAACCTGGCCACCTTCGCCCCGGACCTGCTGTGCGTCACCCTCAACGGGCTGAGCAAGACCTACCGCGTGGCCGGGTTCCGCTCGGCGTGGATGGTGATCAGCGGCCCGCGGGAGCACGCGCGCGGCTTCCTCGAGGGCGTGGAGCTGCTCACCTCCACCCGGCTGTGCGCCAACGTGCCCGGGCAGCAGGCCATCCAGGCCGCGCTGGGCGGGCGGCAGTCCATCGAGGACCTGCTGCTGCCGATGGGGCGTCTCACCCGCAGCCGCGACGTCGCCTGGGAGGGGCTCAACCGCATCGAGGGGGTGAGCTGCGTGAAGCCGACCGGGGCGCTGTACGCCTTCCCACGGCTGGACCCGGAGGTCCACGAGATCCGTGACGACCAGCAGTTCGCCCTGGACCTGCTGCGCAGCGAGAAGATCCTGGTGACCCACGGGTCGGGCTTCAACATCCCCACCACCGACCACTTCCGCGTGGTGACCCTGCCGCACCCGGACGACCTCACCGTGGCCGTGGAGCGCATGGGCAACTTCCTGCGCAGCTACCGGCAGGGCTGAGGGGGCCTCCCAGGTCCCGCACAGAACCGCCACGAGGGCGGGCGGGGGCCTAGGGCCACCCCATGACGACCACGGGTGGGGCGGGACGACGGTTCTGGGCGACGGCTGCTGCGGCGGCGCTGGCGGTACCGGTGCTGTCCAGCTGCACGGGAGGGCCGGACGAGGCCGCGCCCCACACGTCATCGAGCCCGAGCGACTCCGTCACCTGCGCCCGGGGCCGCGTGGACGCGCTCCACGAGGCCTTCCGGCCCGCCACGGACGGCATCTCGATGGACTACTCGACGACGCCGGAGGAGCTGCTGCGCCAGGCCGACGGCATCGCCGTGGTGGCGTTGCGCGGGCTGGGCACCGACGCGGCGTTCGACCTGACGCCCGGAGGGGGCGAGGGCGCCCGCCGGTACCCGCTGGAGGTGACGGCCGTCAGCGGCCGAGTGCCCAGCCCAGCTCCGGCAGTGCCATGACGAGGGTGACCAGCAGCGCCACCGAGAGCGCCCGCTCGGTGCGGAGCCGCCAGAACACGGCCCAGAGCACCACCACGGACACCGCACGGACGGTGAGCACGACCAGGTACCCGGACGCTCCCCCATCGACCGGGAGCGGGCCACCCGAGGCGGCGAGCACCGGCGCCGCGAGGAGCCACGCGGCCACCATCGCGGTGACCACCGCGCCGACCGCCCGGCCCGCCCCACCCACGGCCTCGCTGGGGCGGCGGGCCACGTACGTGGCCAGCGCGGTCACCAGGACGGTGGCCGCCAAGGGCAGGACGAGCTGGGTCACGGGCATGGCGTCAGGGTAGGTGGGCCCGCGGCACTGGCGTCAGTCCAGGGCGCACTGTGGCGGGGCGAAGACGCAGAACTCGTTGCCCTCGGGGTCGGCCATGACCGTCCGGTCGGGCTGCCGCTCGAGGACGGTCGCACCGGCGGCGTGCACTTGGCCCGCATCGGCCCAGAGGTCCCAGTGCACGCGGTTCCTCCCTCGCTTGGGCTCCGGGACGGCGGTGAACACGATGCTCTCCCACGGCCAGGCGCCGCCAGGGTCGACCCACCACCAACCGTGCTGCTCGTCGTGACCGAGCTCGCCGCCGACGACGCCGTGCCACCAGCGCACCTGAGTGCCGGGGTCCGCACAGTCCAGCACCAGCTCGTAGAACGGCTCGGACGCCGGCTCGTGGTGCCCTCGGGCAAGACTGTGGTGCGCCCACCGTCACCCTGGGCGGAGACGGTGTACCAGCAGGCGCCCTGCCCGTCCCACGCCAGCGTGTCCAGCACGAGCGGCTCCATGACGAGGTCCGACGGCGTGCCGGAGTAGGTCACCAGCCCGTCAGCGGCGGCCATGGAGAACGGCGTGGCTCGATCATCGGGCTCCCCGCCCCCGCCGCCAGAGCCGTGGCGGAACTGTGGCCGACCTGAGAGGTGGGGCCGGCGTGGGCCGCCGCCGACACCGAAGTGGCCGAGCCTCTCGAACCCGCATGAGCGCGATCACACGACCCACGCCACCCGTGAGTCAGGCGCGCTGCGCCGTGCGCACCCTCCGTGCGATGTCTCCCACGTCCCGGAGCTCCCCGGACGCCACGTCCATGACGAGGGTGAACGCCTCGGCGGGCGCGAGGTCCAGACGAAGACCTTGGAGGTCCAGGAGGACCAGCGCACCGAGGAAGCCCAACCGCTTGTTGCCGTCCACGAGCGGGTGGTGCGTGACGACGGAGTGCAGGAGGGCAGACGCCTTCTCCTCGGCCGACGGGTAGGCCTGAGCACCCATGACGGTCGTCCACGGGCGCTCCGCAGCCGACGCGAGCAGGCCGGCATCGCGGACGGGACCGATGCCCTCCTGCTCCGCCATGAGCAGGAGGTGGCGCAGGTCCAGGCGCACGGTCACACCGACCCGAGGCGGTCGAGCACCTCACGCCACTCGCCCCGCATCCGCTCCACGGACTCGGCCACGGCGAGGTCGGACCGACCGCGCTCAGCCCTCTCGAGCACCGCGAGGCGGATGATCTCCTGCCGGGAGCGTCCTTCGCGCTGCGACAGTTCCGCCAGAGCGGCATCCAGGGTCTCGTCGGTGCGTAGAGTCATGGCCACACAGGAACGGTATCATTACCGTACCGTCATGTCAGGCGGTGTCCCCGTGCCGCAGACCCGTCAACCACTTCAGAACCACTCCGCCGGCGAAACGGAATGACCCGGGCCTGCCGCACGGATAGGTGGCGCCTGATCTGGCTTGCCCGCTGAGCGGCCTGAAGGGGTATTGACGCCCCCCGGGGGGGGTGTCAACGTGGTTCCATGCGCGCAAAGTTGCTGTCCACCGTGACCTTGGGACTGACGCTTCTCCCGACCCCCGCGGCCTTCGCCGACTACCCTGAGGAGCCCTGGGGGAAACCGGTGGATGGTAAGCACACATACTGCTACGCGAACATGACATCCTCCGAGCAAGAGCCGGCGCGCTATGCCATGCGGCGACTTCGGGACACGACAGACATGACCATTGAGTATGTCGGATACGGGTGCGGCCGCTATTTCGGGTACAACGATGTGACGTGGTTCAGCGACAACCTTCCCCCTGGAGTGAGAGGCCGCTATGTCTGCGACGACTGCAGAGGCGGAAACTCCTACAAGGGTTCGGTCTATATCGACTTCGCCGAGCTGATAAAGGGGGAGGACGACTGGTCCGACATCCGCAAGACGACCGTGCACGAAGTGGGACACAGCGTGAGCTTTCGCCACGACAGCACCAGCGCCATGATCCAAGGAGAAGTCCCCTCGACCCACTGGCGCTGGCGCTCTTACAGCGCATCGGACATAGACGACATCAATAGGTTCTTCTAAGGAGAATCATGCCTACCTACCCACGCGCCGGAATCGTTCTCTTGTCTGCCACCCTGATGCTGACCGGCTGCAATGGAATGTCAGAGGAACGCTCCCTCCACGACCTCAATGCCGAGAGCCGCACACACGTGGACTACGAGCCGGTGAACACGAGCGCCGACGTCGTGGAGAGGGCCACCGATGCCGCCGTTGTGCGCCTCAAATACGCGCAGCCCGGCCACCAGCGCAGGATCCTGGGCGAGGTCCGGTACGAGTTCGCATCTCTGACCGCGGAGGTGGTGGAACCCCTGCACGGATCCAGCGAAGCAGGGGAGGTGGTGCATCTCGAGATGATGCAGCCGGAGGGATCCGACCTCGAGGACATCCGCGCCGCTCTCCCGACCGGCGAGGTGGTTGCCGTCTGGAGCCCGTGGACCGGTGAGTCCCCGGAGGGCACGTCCCTCACAGTCCCCGAGGGAGGCGTCGTGGACGACCCGCCGAAGGTGTTGTTCGCTGACGGCCTCTGGTACGAAGATTCTGGCCAGCTCGAGAACCCCATGGTTGCGGGTGAGGACCCAGGCTCACCGTGGCCTCACGCTGAGGACGTCCAGGACGTCGCACGAAGCATCAAGGAGGCTGGCTGACGGGCTAGCCTGCGGAACGCCAGCCTCTCAGCGGAAGGACTCCCCCGTCAGCCGCTCGAAGGCCTCCACGTACTTGGCGCGCGTTCCCTGCACCACCTCGTCCGGCAGCGCCGGCGGCGGGGCGTCGGAGGCCTTGTCCCACCCGGACGCCTCGGAGGTCAGCCAGTCGCGCACGTACTGCTTGTCGAAGCTCGGCTGCTGGCGGCCCGGCGCGAACCCGTCAGCCGGCCAGAAGCGCGAGGAGTCCGGCGTGAGCACCTCGTCGGCCAGCACGATGCGCACCCGCCCGGAGGCCAGGTCGTCCTCGGTGACGGTGCGCAGGTCGGTGTCGGCGTCCACGCCCTCCAGGCCGAACTCCACCTTGGTGTCGGCCACGATGATGCCGCGACCGGCCGCCACCTCGTGCCCGCGGCGCAGGATGTCCACGGTGAGGTTGCGGGCGGCGCGAGCCAGCGGGTGGCCGATGGTCTCGCGGACCTGCTCGAAGCTGATCGGCTCGTCGTGCTCCCCCGCCGGGGCCTTGGTGGAGGGCGTGAAGACCGGGTCGGGCAGCTCGGAGCCGTCCACGAGCCCCTCGGGCAGGCGGATGCCGGAGACGGTGCCGGTGGCCTCGTACTCCTTCAGGCCGCCGCCGGTGAGGTGGGCGCGGGCCACGCACTCCACGGGCAGCATGCGCAGCTTCTTCACCAGCACCGCGCGGCCGGCCACGGCGTCGGGCACGTACGGCGCCCCGGTGGCCAGCACGTGGTGCGGCACCAGGTCGGCCAGCTGGTCGAACCACCACAGGCTCATGCGGGTGAGCACCTCGCCCTTGTCGGCGATGGGGGTGCTCAGGATGTAGTCGTAGGCGCTGATGCGGTCGCTGGCCACCATGAGCAGCACCTCGTCGGCTCCGTACCCCTCGGGCAGCGGGGCGTCGGGGCCGGGCGCGTACAGCTCGCGCACCTTGCCGGCGTGCACCAGCTCGTAACCGGGCAGCTCGCGGGGGGTCTGGGTGCTCACAGCGTGATCCTTCCGGCCGCGGCCTCGGCGGCGATATCGGTGCGGGCCCACCCACCGGGCAGGTCGATGAGGGACAGCCCGGCGTAGGCGTTCTCCCGGGCGTGGGCCAGGTCGGCACCGCGGGCCACCACGTCGAGCACGCGACCGCCGTCGGCCAGCAGGCGGTCGTCCTCGGTGCGGGTACCGGCGTGCAGCACGGTCACCCCGCGGGCCTCGGCCTCGGCGATGCCGGTGAGCTGGCCGCCCTTGACGGGCGCGGCCGGGTAGCCGTCGGCGGCCAGCACCACCACGCAGGCGGCGTCGTCGGTGAAGGTGGGCCCGGCGGCATCGGACAGGGTGCCGGTGGCGGTGGCGTGCAGCAGCTCGGCCAGCGGGGAGGTGAGGCGGGCCAGCACGGCCTGGGAGTCCGGGTCACCGAAGCGGACGTTGAACTCCACCACGCGCGGACCGGCGGCGGTGAGCGCCAAGCCCACGTAGAGCACGCCCACGAACGGGTTGCCGCGGCGGGCCATCTCGTCGGCCACCGGCTGGGCGATGGTGCGCACCACCTCGGCCTCGAGGTCGGCCGGCGCCCACGCGAGCGGGCTGTAGGCACCCATGCCGCCGGTGTTGGGGCCGAGGTCGCCGTCGCCGGCGCGCTTGAAGTCCTGGGCGGCCGGCAGGGCGATGGCGCTCGTGCCGTCGAGCAGGCAGAAGACGCTGGCCTCCGGGCCGTCGAGGTACTCCTCCACGACCACGTGGCCCTCCTTGGCGATGCAGTCCGCGGCGTGGCGCTGCGCCTCCTCGCGGTCGGTGGTCACCACCACGCCCTTGCCGCCGGCCAGTCCGTCGGCCTTGACCACCCACGGCACGGCCTCACCGGCCGCGTTGGTGGCGAAGGCGTTCAGGGCAGCAGGCACGGAGTCCTCGTCGGTGCAGACGCGGGCCTCGGCGGTGGGCACGCCGGCAGCGGTCATGACCTCCTTGGCGAAGGACTTGGAGCCCTCCAGACGGGCCGCCTCGGCGTCCGGGCCCACGGTGGGCACGCCGGCCTCGCGCAGCGCGTCGGCGATGCCGGCCACCAGCGGGGCCTCCGGGCCCACCACCACGAGGTCGACGCCCAGCTCGCCGGCGAGCGCGACGACGGCGGCCGGGTTGCCGGCATCGACCGCGCGGCACTGGGCGAGCTGCGCCATGCCGGGGTTGCCGGGGGCGGCGAACAGTTCGTGCGGGTGGTCGGGGTGCTGGGTGCGGCGGAGGGCCTCGAGGATGCCGTGCTCGCGTCCGCCGGTGCCGAGGACGAGGATCTTCACGGGCCGAACCCTATCGGGGCGGGGCGGGGCGGCCCGGGGTGGCGCCGGCCACCGCGGCTCAACCGGCGGGCGTGGTCACGAGGCCGCGCGCCCAGGCCGGCCCGGCGTCCTCGGCGGACCGGCGGTACTCCAGCCGCGTGTGGTTCCGGTCCTCGCGGGCCTGCATGAACTCGAGCTCCTCGGGTACCAGGGCGTAGAGCTGCCAGTCCGGGTTGGGGGCGCCGTCGTATCCCGGCCGCCCCTCCCAGTCCCGCTGCGAGGCGGACTCGTCCAGAGCACGCACGGCGCCGGTGACACGCACCGTGCGGCCGGCCTCCTTGAACCAGAACAGCATCGAGGCCCGGGGGTGGTCGGCCAGCTGCTGGCCCTTGCGGCTGGTGCGGTGGGTGGAGAAGTGGAATCCGCGGGCGTCCACCTCCTTGAGGATCAGCACGCGGCCCACGGGCGTGCCGTCGGGGGCCAGGGTGGTCAGCGCCATGCCGTGCGGCTGGCGCTCCCCGGCCTCGATGGCGTCGTCCAGCCAGGCGAGGAAGAGCTCGACGGGGTCGGCCGGTGCGGTCTCCGGGTCGAGGACGGGCAGGTCCGCCGGGAACGCGGGCAGGGCACGGAGGCGGTCGCTCAACTGGCTCATGCCCTCCACGCTAGAAGGGCACGGGCGGGTCGCTCCAGCCGAGGACAGCGCACGCCGTGGCCGCCTGACGTCGAGGGACGGTGGAGTGCCGTGCCCGCATCGCGGGAAGCCCGCTCCACCGTGTGGGCACGCGCGCGGGCGGGGTGTGCGGGCGGACGGCGCGAGGGCGAGCCGCGCGGGCGACACTCGCCCGGCGCCTTGCCACGATGGGGGCATGAGCGACGTGAACGGCATCCGCATCGAGTGCGTGCAGGGCGACATCACCACCCAGCCGGTGGACGCCGTCGTCAACGCGGCCAACTCCGGGCTGCTGGGCGGCGGCGGGGTGGACGGCGCCATCCACCGGGCGGCCGGGCCGTCGCTGCTGGCCGAGTGCCGCCAGCTGCGCGCCACCTCGCTCCCCGACGGGCTGCCCGTCGGGGATGCCGTGGCCACCGGGGCCGGGGGCCTGCCGGCCCGCTGGGTGGTGCACACGGTGGGCCCCAACCGTGGTGCGGGCGAGACCGATCCCGCGCTGCTGCGGGCGGCGTTCGCCGGCTCACTCCGGGTGGCCGACGAGGTGGGCGCCCACTCCGTGGCGCTGCCGGCCGTGGGCGCGGGGGTCTACGGGTGGTCGGCCACCGACGCCGCGCGCGAGGCGATGGCGGCCGCCCGGGAGTTCGCCGCCGGCGGGCCGGCCTCCGTGCGGCTGGTGCGCTTCGTGCTGTTCTCACCAGAGCTGCTGGCGGCCTTCGAGGCCGAGCAGCCCGACCGCTGAGCCCCTCAGAGGCCGGCCACGAGGGTCGGCAGCACCTGGCCGGCCGGGGCCGCGATGACGTGGTCGGCCCCCTCGGGCAGCGACGGCCCAGCCGGGTTGACCTCCACCACGGGCACCCCGGCCTCCCGCGCGATGCCGGGAACGGCCGCCGCCGGGTACACCAGCCCCGAGGTGCCCACGACCACCACGAGGTCCGCCTGCTCGGCCGCCTCCACGGTGGCGGCGAGCGCCCGCTCGGGCAGCATCTCGCCGAACCACACCACCCCCGGCCGCACCCAGCCGCCGCACTCGGTGCAGACCGGCGGCTCCAGACGCTCCACGGGCTCGGGCACCTGGGGGTAGTCGGCCCGGGACGGCACCCCGCAGTCGGCGCACCGCAGCGCGAACAGGTCGCCGTGGACGTGCGCCATCACCGCGGTACCGGCCCGCTCGTGCAGGTCGTCCACGTTCTGGGTG
Organism: Kytococcus sp. HMSC28H12; assembly: GCF_001816045.1. NCBI lineage: Bacteria > Bacillati > Actinomycetota > Actinomycetes > Micrococcales > Kytococcaceae > Kytococcus > Kytococcus sp. HMSC28H12. The sequence continues at coordinate 12,151 of NZ_KV824354.1, read as the reverse complement.
CCCACCCGCAGGTCCACCCCCTCGCGCTGCTGCCACCGGGTGATGGCGTGGTGCCCGGCGTGCGGCTGCGCGCGGCGCACCAGCGACGCCCGCCAGGCGTACCAGGCCCAGGACCGCGCGGGATCGGCCTCCCACGCCTCGCCGGTGGCCAGCGCCATCGGGTCGAAGCGCTCCCACAGCCCCGTCTGCGCCTCCCGGAAGGTGGGCACCCCCGACTCGGCGGACGCCCCGGCGCCGGTGAGCACCACCACCCGCTCAGCGTTCCGGGCCAGCTCGACGACGGCGGGCGGCACGGCATCGTGGGTCTTCATGCCGCCCACGCTAACCACCGGGGACACGACGAGGCGGGGCCGGCGACGTGCCGGCCCCGCCTCGCGGGTCACCTCGGAGGGGGCTGGTCTCAGAGGTCGCGGTCGAGCTCGAAGGTGCCGCCCTTGATGGTCACCACGTGCTTCACGGTCACCATGGCACCGTCGGCGCGGTTCTCCAGGGTCGTGTACTCCATGGTGCGCGAGGGGCACTCGAGCACCACGCGGTAGCGCTGGGTGGCGTGGGCGTTCTCACCGTCGGCCACGATGTGGGCGCCCGACCAGGTGCCGTAGATGCCCAGGCCGGCGCGCTGGCGGTGGGCCACGGTGGCGGTGGCGACGCCGTCGGTGCCCACCTTGGCGTCGGTGGCGCCGGAGAACTTCACGCGCAGGGAGCCGGAGGAGGGGGTGGCGGTGGTGGACACGTAGGACTGCGTACCGGAGGTGCGGCCCGCCACCGAGGGGGCGTCCACCACGCGGAAGCGCAGGGTCACCTGGTAGCCCTCGGGCAGGGCGTAGCGGGACTCGTTGGCCACCGTGAACTGGCCGGTGCTCATGGCGCCGGGCACGGGGGTGGTGACGGTGACGTTGGAGGCCTTGAGGTCGATGACCTCGTTGCGGGTCTCGTACACGTGCTCCGGCTCGGCGTGGGCGGCGGTGGCGGCCCCGGTGGCGGCGGCCACGATCGCGCCGAGGGCGGAACGGCGGGTCATGGTGTTCATGCGCAGATCTCCTGGGTGTGTGGTCGGTGGGGCTCAGTAGCGGCTCTCGGGCAGCTCGCCGTCGGCGTACTGCTCCACGCGGACGTCCTTGGCGGTGGGGGCGGTACCCGAGACCGGGGTGGGCTGGCTCCAGGTGCCGTTGAGCTTGCAGTACTGCTGGGTGCCCTTGAAGCTCACCGTGTTGAAGCCGTAGGTGGCGCGGGCGGCGTAGCCCGGCTTCACGTCGACCGGGCCGATGGTCTGGCCGGTGGTCCAGCTCATCGTGTAGCTGAAGCCGGGCTGGATGGCCTGGGTCCAGGTGGCGGCGATCTCGCCGCTGCCGTTGTCACCGCTGCCGGTGCCACCGAGGGTGAACGAGCGCGAGAAGTCACCGTCGAGCTTGAGGGTGAACGACTGGGTGGCGCTCAGCTCCTGGGTGAGCGGGATGGGCTTGTCGCTGAGGTTGGTGGTCTGGATGGCGCCCACCGGGGTGAAGCTGGTGCGCACCTCGGTGATGTGGGTGCGGTACTGCTCCCAGGCGTTGCAGACGGGCTTGTCGTTGAGCAGGTTGGAGCGGACCGGTCCGGCGTTCTTGATGTGCCAGACGTCCGTCTCCTTCCAGGACGAGTCGGCCTGGGCGGCGGTGGTGGCGGTGCCCGCCAGGCCGGTGGCCAGGGCGGCGGCTGCAGCGGCGATGCGCAGGGTCCTCATGGTTCTCTCCTGTGGGTTCGCGAGGTGTGGACGGGGGTCGGGCGCTGGTGCGATCTGCCCGGAGCCGCACACGCTAGGAGCGTCACAGGTGCGGAAATGACCATCCGCAGGAGATTTCACTAATCATTTACCGAACATTTACCCTCACGCCTGAGGAATAGCCCCACAAATCATTCCGCCGTGAAATGAATACGTGGCCTGGCTCACTTCTCCGGCTCCCGCGCCGAGCCCCGGCCGCCACACCCGGGCACGGCTCGCCCGCCCGTAGACTTGAGGGCCGTTTGCCCGAGGGCCACCACCGAGCAGGAGACCGCAGTTGAGCACCCCCCGTGAGCAGGACCCCGTCGCCGAGCGCGAGATCGCCCTCGAGCAGGCGCACGTCGACCGGGTGCACGCCGAGCTGGCCAAGGCCGCCGAGCGCGCCGGCCTGGTGGAGGCCGAGGGCCTGGCCCGCGGGCGCACCATGCGCACCGGCGACGTCCGCGACGAGGAGATGTCCGGCCTGTTCGAGCGCGACGCCCTGGTGTTCAGCAGCCACAAGCGCCGCACCTCCCTGGAGATGGAGCACGAGGGCCTGGTCTTCGGCCGCCTCGACCTCGACCACTCGATGCCGGACGCCGGCCCCGCCGAGGGCGACGCCCCCACCGTCGAGGAGGTCCGCTACATCGGCCGCCTGGGTGTGCGCGACGACGACTACGAGCCCCTGGTGGTGGACTGGCGTGCCCCGGCCGCCAGCGCCTTCTACCGGGCCACGCCCGTGCAGCCCCACAAGGTGGTGCGCCGCCGCGTGCTGCGCTGCCGCGCCGAGCAGGTCATCGGCATCGAGGACGACCTCATGGTGGCCGAGCCGCCGGCCGACCTGCCCGTGGTGGGCGACGGCGCGCTCATGGCCGCCCTCACCCGCTCCCGCGGCGGGCGCATGCGCGACATCGTGGCCACCATCCAGCAGCACCAGGACGAGGCGATCCGCGCCGAGGCCCGCGGCGTCACCACCATCACCGGCGGCCCGGGCACCGGCAAGACCGTGGTGGCCCTCCACCGCGCCGCCTACCTGCTCTACACCGACCGGCGCCGCTACGAGCACGGCGGCGTGCTCGTCATCGGTCCCAGCGCGGCCTACACCGCCTACATCGAGCGCGTGCTGCCCACCCTGGGCGAGGACTCCGTGGCCCTGCGCGCCGCCGGCGACGTGGTGGACGGCCTCACCGGCGTGCGCCTGGACACCCCCGAGGCCGCCGCCGTGAAGGGCGCCCTGCGCATCCGCCGGGTGCTGGCACGAGCCGCCAAGGCCCCCGCCCCGGACGCGCCCACCGAGCTGCGCACCTTCGTCAGCGGCCACGCCCTGCGCATCGACGAGAAGGCGCTGCGCCGCATCCGCAACACCGTGCTGCGGGGAGCCAAACGCAACGACGCCGCCGCGGCGGCACGCGAACTGCTCTCCCGGGAGGCGTGGACGCAGGCCCGCTCGCAGATGTCCGGTGAGGTGCTGCGCGAGGACCGGGAGCGCTTCTTCGACCGCTTCGAGGACTCCCGCGAGGTGGACGCCTTCATGGAGTCCTGGTGGCGCCCCGTGGACCCCCGCGAGGTGGTGCTCTGGCTCGCCGACGCCGAGCGCCTGGCCGACTGGGCCCGCGACCTGCTGGACGCCGACGAGCAGGCCGCGCTGGCGGCATCGATGCAGGTGGCCCTGGACACCGGCACCTGGTCGGTCGCCGACGCGGCACTGGTGGACGAGGTGGCCGCGCGCATCGGTGAGCCCCGGGTGGAGGTGGACACCGAGCGCGGCTTCTACGAGGTGGAGGAGCTGGAGGACGCCAGCCAGTACGGCGTGGCCGCGCTCAAGGGCGGCGAGGGGCGCTCCGAGGCCGAGTACCACCAGGTGACGCCGACCACCGCGTGGGAGCGGCTGCTGTACGGCACCGTGGAGCCGCCCGAGGCGTACGCGCACCTGCTGGTGGACGAGGCGCAGGACCTCTCCCCCATGCAGTGGCGCATGCTGGGCCGCCGCGGCCGCACCGCCTCGTGGACCGTGGTCGGCGACGCCGCGCAGGCCTCCTGGCCCGATGCCGCCGAGGCCGCCGAGGCGCGCGAGGAGGCCTTCGGGGCCAAGCCGCGCCGCTCGTTCCACATGGACACCAACTACCGCAACGCCTCGGAGATCTTCGCCTACGCCGCGGAGTACATCCGCCGCCACGAGGCCGATGCGGACATCCCGAACGCGGTGCGGGAGACCGGCATCGAACCGACCGAGCGGGCCGTGGCCGCCAGTGGGCGGGACTCCGGGGCGTGGGCGACCGCCGCCGTGGAGGCCGCCCGCGAGCTCACCGGCGCGGTCGACGGCGCGATCGCCGTCATCACGCCGCAGGTGCACCGGGTGGACGTCGAGGCCGCGTGCGAGCCGCTGCGCGCCGAGCACCCGCAGGTGGTGGTCATCGACCCGATGAGCACCAAGGGCCTGGAGTACGACGCGACCGTGGTGGTGGACCCCGAGGAGATCGTGGCGGAGTCCCCCGGCGGCGCGCGCGTGCTCTACGTGGTCTTCACCCGCGCCGCCCACCGGATGGTGGTGCTGACCGAGCAGTGAGGGCTGCGGGAGGCCGATGGTGGCCGGGACGCGGCCGCACCGGGGCGCCGAGGCGCCTCAGGGGTTCTGCGGCCCCGGCGAGACCCACTCACCCGGGACGGCATCGCCCTCCTCCTGGGTGCCGTTGAGGAAGTAGCTGTCCACGTACCGCGTGAGCGCCAGCCCACCCTCCTTCACTCGGGCGATGTCCTCCGCAGAGGGTTCCCGGTCATCGCCGGGGATGGCCAGGTAGGCGGCGCTGCGCCCCTCGGTGATGCCGACGCTGAGGACGGTCCACGGGCCGGGGACCTCGCCGACGGCGTCGAGCAGGCCCTCCATCTGACCGGCCGGCAGCAGGCGGGTGTCGAACGAGAGGTTGACCGGTTCGGTCGCCCCCGGCACGGCCGAGGCGGCCACCTCGCCCTGCACCACGGCCCCGGCCGGCCACGAACGCACCGCCCGGTCGAGCTCGACCGCCTGGGAGCGGTCCATCTCCCCGACCTCCATGGACAGGTGGCCGTCCGGTGTCTGCTGCATCGTCCGGACCTCGATGCCCTGCCCTGCGAGCTCCGCGCCGATCGCGGCGAGCGACGCAGTGTCCTGGCCGGCCCCCGCCTGAAAGGTGAACGACGACCCGCCCTGCCCCTGGATGGTGACCGTCAGGTCGTTGCCGACGGCACCACCGCTGGTTGCGATGGACCGCGCGAGGTCGGCCATGTCCGCATCCGGCACCACCGCCGAGACGCTCGACGGCGTCACCATGGCCACGTGGTCCACGTCGGGATCGAGCGGCTGCGCGTCGGGAGCCGCAGCCTCGAGGTCGGAGGCCAGACCCAGGGTCCGCCGGTCGACCAGGTCGTCGCCCTGCAGTCGGAAGGTGACGCCCTCCCGCTCACCGACCCGGTACTTGGGGTCCCCTCCCTCGGTGAGGACACCGGCCATCGCCCCGGCGACGGAGAGGATCTGCTCGTCGCTGTTCTCGGGCGAGAAGTGCAGCGTCGTGATGACCTCGGGGTTGGTTCCGCCGAACAGAGTGTCCGGTTCCTCGAAGGTCACCGAGTCGACCGACTGCACCTGCGGCTGGTCCCGGGCCCACGACTCGAACTCCTCCACCTGCCCCTCGTCCACACCTGACCCACACCCGGCGGTTAGGGCCAGCCCGGCCGCGGTCAGGACCATCCACATGCGCCTCATGCGGCCACGGTAGGCGGCCTGCGGGACACAGGGATCCTCCTGTGGTTCCGCGGCTCCTCCCGGCGGGAGGCCGAGGAGCGCGCCGTGGCCGCCAGCGGGGCGGACTCCGGAGCGTGGGCCACGGCCGCCGTGGAGGCCGCGTCCGGCCTGCTCGAGGCCGTCGAGGGCGCCATCGCGGTCATCACACCCGAGGCGCACCGGCTCGACATGGAGGCCGCCACGCAGGAGCTGGGCGAGGAGAATCCGCGGGTCTTCGTCATCGACCCGATGAGCACCAAGGGCCTGGAGTACGACGCGACCGTGGTGGTGGACCCCGAGGAGATCGTGGCGGAGTCCCCCGGCGGCGCGCGCGTGCTCTACGTGGTCTTCACCCGCGCCGCCCACCGGATGGTGGTGCTGACCGAGCAGTGAGGGGGTGCCGGGCGCCCGTCACCCCGCTGCGTCCAGGTCCACCGTCCCCGTGCGCTCGACCACGGGCACCGTCAGAGCCTTCGACTCGCCGTCGCACGTCAGCCGCAGGTGCACCTGCACCGTCCACCGGCCGTCCTCGGGCCGGTCAACCTCGCTGTCCTCCCAGTCGTCCGCCAACTCACAGTCGCCGTCCGGAAACCCCAGGAGATCTCGGTAGAGGTCGGTCGTCTCCGCGTCGGTGGTCGGGATGGGCTGCGGTCCGCCCCGCGTGATGCCGCTGGCGGCATCCCCGTCCCCACGGTCCACGCGCTCGAAGAAGGCCGCCGCGGTCTGCACCGCGTCGTCCTCGGTCGGCTGGGGGCCGCAGGCGGCGAGGCCCACGACCGACGCACACACCAGAGCACTGCGTCGCATCACCGCATCCTCCGTCGATCCTCCCCCGGGGGCGGCTCAGCGCTCCGGGGCCAGCTCGTGGCGCACGATGGACTGCTCGCGCCCCGGGCCCACGCCGATGACGCTGATGCGCGTGCCGATGAGCTCCTCCAGGCGCAGCACGTAGTCCTGCGCGGCCTGCGGCAGGTCGGAGAACTCGCGGCATCCGGAGATGTCCTCCTGCCAGCCCGGGTGGTCCTCGTAGACCGGCTGGGCGTGGTGGAAGTCGCTCTGCGACATCGGCATCTCGTCGAAGTATACCCACTCGCCCTCGGTGCGCCCGTCGCCCAGCCCGGACGCCTCGGCCACCGGCACCCGGTACCCCGTGGCGATCCGCAGGGTCTCGAAGCCGGTGAGGGTGTCCAGCTTGGTGAGGACCATGTCGGTCAGCCCGTTGACGCGCGTGGCGTAGCGGCCCACGAGGGCGTCGGCCCAGCCACAACGACGCGGACGCCCGGTGGTGGTGCCGAACTCGCCACCGGCCCGGCGCAGGGCCTCGCCGGTCTCGTCGAGCAGCTCGGTGGGGAACGGCCCCTCGCCCACGCGGGTGGTGTAGGCCTTGAAGATGCCGACCACGCGGTCCATGCGCCCCGGGGCCATGCCCGACCCGGTGGAGGCACCGGCGGCCACGCAGGAGGACGAGGTCACGAACGGGTAGGTGCCGTGGTCGACGTCCAGCATCGTGGCCTGGCCCGCCTCGAACAGCACGGTCTGCCCGGCATCGAGCGCGCGGGTGATCTCCAGGCCGGAGTCCACCACCATCGGGCGCAGACGCTCGACGTAGGACCGCAGCTCGGCGACGGTCTCCTCGACCTCCACGGCTCGGCGGTTGTAGGTCTTGACCAGCAGCTCGTTCTTGAGCACCAGCGCCGCCTCGACCTTCTGGCGCAGGATCGACTCGTCGAACAGGTCCTGCACGCGGATGCCGATGCGGTTCATCTTGTCGGCATAGGTGGGGCCGATACCGCGGCCGGTGGTGCCGATCTTGCGCTTTCCGAGGAAGCGCTCGCCGACCTTGTCGAGCGTGGTGTTGTACGGCGCGATGACGTGGGCGTTGGCACTGACGCGCAGCTTGCTGGTGTCCACGCCGCGGGCCTCCAGGGCCTCGATCTCCTCGAAGAGGACGGCCAGGTCGACCACGACGCCGTTGCCGATGATGGGCGTGACCCCGGGGGTCAGGATGCCGCTGGGCAGCAGGTGCAGGGCGTACTTCTCGCCGTCGATGACCACGGTGTGGCCGGCGTTGTTGCCCCCGTTGAACTTGACCACCTGGTCGACGCGCGCGCCGAGCTGGTCGGTGGCCTTGCCCTTGCCCTCGTCGCCCCACTGGGCGCCCACGATCACGATCGCCGGCATGCCGGTTCCCTTCGCCCCGCGCTGGATCGCGTCCCCGGACGGTGCTTCCCGCCGGTGCACCGGCTGGCTGCGGGTCTCGCCGCCGCGCGGGAGCCGGTACCGGGGGAGTCTACCGGCGGGGCGGGCTGCGGGACGGGGCCCCGGGGCCGGGACGCCCGGCGCCATCCACCCGCACCGGCCGCCGCCGAGCTCACCCACCGCCAATCACCGAGGTCACTCGCCCCCCACCGCCACTGAGGTCACTCGCCCGCCCCCACCGCCGCTGAGGTGTCCATCAATGGACCTCTCGACAGTCGAAGTGACCATTGATGGACACCTCAGTGGTGTGCCGGGACACCGCGGCGGCGGGTCCCGGCTCCGGCATCATCGGGCCATGACGAGCGACGCCGCCTGGTGGACCCCTCCCCCGCCCGATGCCGGACGCCTGGTCCGGCTCGTGCCCCTCACCGCCGAGCACGCCCCCGGCTGGCTCGAGGCCGCCCGGGCCACCGGCCCCGAGGCGTGGCGCTGGCTGTCCCGCCCCTTCCCGCGCACCCTCGAGGAGGCGCGCGCCGACGTGGCCGACGCCCTGGCGGCCCGGGAGGCCAGCACCCGCATCCCCCTGGCCCAGACGGACACCGCGACCGGCGCCTTCCTGGGCACCACGTCCTTCTATGCCCCCGACCCGTCGGTGCGGTCGGTCGCCGTCGGCTTCACCTGGCTGCGCGGCGACCTCCACGGCCGCGGCCACAACGCCGACTCCAAGCTGCAGATGCTGCGCCACGCCTTCGAGCGCATGGGCGCCGAGGTGGTCGTCTGGCACACCGACGCGCTCAACGCCCGCAGCCGCGCGGCCATCGAGAAGCTCGGCGCCCGCCACGACGGGGTGCTGCGCCACCACAAGCGCCGCCCCGACGGCACGGTGCGCGACACCGCCTGCTTCTCCCTGCTGGCCCACGAGTGGCCGGCTGCCCGGGACCGGCTGGAGGCCCGGGTGCGGGAGGCGGTCGGGTGACGGAGCTCTACACCGCCGGGGGTGCCGCTGGGGGTGAGGACCAGTCACCCGCTGCGGATGACGGTGGACGCCCACCGCGCGTACCTCCGTGGGCCAGGCGCCCACTGAGGGCCAGGTACCCGCCGGGACACCCCCCCAGGTACCCGCGAGAGGTCCATTGATGGTCACCTCGACTGTCGAGATGACCATCAATGGACCTCTCGGCCGATGGGGAGGGGGCGCTCCGGCCCCGCAGCGCCCGGGCGTCACCGCCTCCGGCCTACGCAGCGCCCGGGCGTCACAGGCCGAGGGCGGCGTACCCCTCGGCGCTGGAGTCCTTGAGGAACTCGCGGCAGCGGTGCTCCTCGTCGGCCTCACCGATCTCGCCGGCGGCCCGGGAGAGCGCCGCCACGCACCGCAGGAACCCGCGGTTCGGCACGTGCTCCCACGGGATCGGCCCCTGCCCGCGCCAGCCGGAGCGCCGCAGCGCGTCCAGCCCTCGGTGGTAGCCGGTGCGGGCGAAGGCGTAGGCCTCGATGGTGAGCCCGTCCTCCAGGGCCGCCTCGGCCAGCTCCGCCCAGGCAGCGGACGAGGTCGGCCGTGCCGCCGCCACCGTCCGCGCGTCCTGACCCTGCTCCAGGGCCGGCACGGCCGGGTCCTCCGGCAGCTCGGTGGGCGGGATGCCCAGCAGGTTCTCGCCGGCCATCAGCGGTGCGTCCCGGCCGAGCGCAGGTTCTCGCAGGCCAGCGCCACCCGAGCCGCCATCGACTCCTCGGCGGCCTTGCCCCAGGAGCGCGGGTCGTACTGCTTCTTGTTGCCCACCTCGCCGTCGACCTTCAGCACGCCGGAGTAGTTCTCCAGCATCCAGCCGGCCACCGGGCGGGTGAAGGCGTACTGGGTGTCGGTGTCCACGTTCATCTTCACCACGCCGTAGTCCACCGCATCGGAGATCTCCTGCTCGGTGGAACCGGAGCCGCCGTGGAAGACCAGGTCGAAGGGCTTGTCGGCCACGCTCGAGTGCTGGCTGGGGCCGAACTTCTCGACCACGGCCGCCTGCGCCTGCTTCAGGATCTCCGGGCGCAGCTTCACGTTGCCCGGCTTGTAGACACCGTGCACGTTGCCGAAGGTCAGGGCGGCCATGTACCGGCCCTTCTCGCCCAGGCCCAGGGCCTCGACGGTGGCGATGGCGTCCTCGGGGGTGGTGTACAGTTGCTCGTTGATCTCGTTGGCGACGCCGTCCTCCTCGCCGCCGACCACGCCAATCTCGACCTCGAGGATGATGTCGAGGGCCTTGCAGCGCTCCAGCAGCTCGGTGGCGATCTGCAGGTTCTCCTCCAGCGGCACCGCCGAGCCGTCCCACATGTGCGACTGGAACAGCGGGGTGCCGTGCGCCTTGTACTCCTCCTCGGAGGCGTCCAGCAGCGGGCGCACGAAGCCGTCCAGCTTGTCCTTGGGGCAGTGGTCGGTGTGCAGGGCGATGTTCACGTCGTAGTTCTTGGCCACCTCGCGGGCGAAGGCCGCGAAGGCGCGCGCACCGGTGACCATGTCCTTGACGGTGGGTCCGGAGAAGTACTCCGAGCCGCCGGTGGAGACCTGGATGATGCCGTCGGACCCGGCCTCGGCGAAGCCCCGGATGGCGGCGTTCAGCGTCTGGGAGGAGCTGACGTTGATGGCCGGGTAGGCGAACTTCTCCGCCTTGGCCCGGTCGAGCATGTCGCGGTAGACCTCAGGGGTTGCGATGGGCATGTGGTTCTCCTTCTCCAGTCCGTCCTGAACGGGCGCGGCGGCTCACCACGCGGGCGGGTCCGGCACCGTTGCCTGCTGCCGGCCATCCTGTCAGACCGACCCGCGACCACCCAGCCCCGGTGACACCTCAGGCAGTCCGTTCGGAGGCCTGCGCCGTGCGGATCTCCGCAACCGCCAGCGACCCAAGGCACACCCCCGTCAGCAGCACCCCGGCCGCCGTGATGACCGGCACCCCGCCCCACAGCTCCAGTGCAGCCCCGGCCAGCGCCTGCCCCACCGGAATGCCGATGGTGGACAGCGCCATCACCACAGCGTGCAGGGCGACCATGGAGCGCTGATCCACCGAGCCGAACAGCAGGGAGTCGGAGTACACGCTGCCCAACACCAGCAAGACCCCGGCGAGGAGCAGCAGGACCAGGGTGGCCGGTCGTGAGATGGCCAGACACGCCCCCACCACGCACAGCACCGCTCCGAGGCTTCCCCAGGTACCCGCCTGACCCACGTGCTCGGGGCCGCGCCACCGCGAGACCACCAGGCCCATCACGATGGTGGCGACCGCGAGCGTCGCCTCCGCCAGGCCGTAGTACCCCGCACCCCAGCCGCGTTCCTGCACCCGCGCAACCAGCACCACCGAGAGCAGGGCCATGCCCGCCAGGTTGAGGGCGAAACCGCGCAGCACGAGCCACTTGCGCAGCGGGTGCCGCAGCACCATCCCGAGAGACTCCCTCACCGATGGGGAACCCGCCTCCTGCTCCGGCTCCTCTGCCACCACCCGAGGCAGACACAGCACGATCGCCATGGCCGCCAGGAAGGTCACGGCGTTGAACACCACGATCCAGGTGAGCCCGCCGGCCGCCAGGACGACTCCTCCGGCGGCGGCGCCCAGCACTCCCCCGGCCGCGTTGCTCAGCTGCCGGACACCCATGGCACGGGTCAGATCCCCCTCGGGGGCGATCTGCTGCAGGAACGCGCTGCTGGAGGGTCTGTACACCGCCGCCAGGAGGGCGAGCACCACCCCGGTGGAGGCCAGTACCCAGACGCGCGGAAGCCCCTGCAGCACACCAACCCACGCGGCCAGGAGCACCAAGAAGCCCAACGCGTCGCTGCACACCATGGCCCGCCACGTCCCGAGCCGACCGACCAAACGACTGGCCGGGACCATGAGCAACGAGGTGACCGCCGCACAGACGGCCAAGTATGTTCCGGAGATGCCGGGGCCACCGTCGTCCATGATCAGCCAGATCACGGCCAGAGCCCACGCGGCATCGCCCACCATCGAGAGCCCCCGCGCGAACCCGAACCACCACACCCGGCCCATCAGCACCTCTCCCCAGCGAAGGAGAAATGGTCACCGAACAACTCGTTCGGATAGCCCCCGGCCATGCGCCTAGCCACGCGCAGGATGCCAGCAGAACCAGTAGCAAAATCACAGGATGACTTCATCAGACCCTCACCGGGGAAGACGCGCCCACTCTGCCCAAGGGCCCACGACGCGCCATGAACGAATTCGGGACGCACGCCGAAAACATCAATCACAGCCTCCAACTGGCCTCGGCCGACTTTTGCAACATGGGGGTCACCAAGCATTCGGCCGAGATCGAAATTCGCCTCCGCTACACCCGCGCCACCAAAAATATAGCCAGGTAGCACCATATGCCTATACGAAATGGCTTTTAGGCACTTTCTCGCGATGTCCTTACAGCCCAGCCGAGCGGCCACCTGCGCAATCCGGCTCTTCCGATCTGAGGGTGTAGCA
>NZ_KV824353.1:0-2824 GCF_001816045.1 Kytococcus sp. HMSC28H12 | reverse complement strand
TGGCCGAGCGTCCGACGCACACCACCGCGCAGGCCCTGGCCGCCGGGGAGGGCGAGCGCGTGTCCGTGGCCGGGCGCGTGCTGGCGGTCCGCGACCTGGGCGGCGTGCGCTTCGTGCGCCTGCGTGACGGGCAGGGCGACCTGCAGGTGGTGCTGGAGCGCCAGCACCTCAGCGCACAGGACCACCGCGACTTCATGGTGCTGGTGGACGTGGGCGATCTCGTGGCCTTCGAGGGCGTGCGCGGCGCCTCCCGCAGCGGCGAGCCGAGCCTGCTGGCCCACAGCTGGCGGATGGAGGCCAAGTGCCTGCACCCGCTGCCGCCGGTGCGCACCGGCCTGGTGGACCCCGAGGCGAAGGTGCGCCAGCGCCACGTGGACCTGGCCGTCTCGCAGGAGGCCCGCGACACCCTGCGGGCACGGTCGGCCGTGGTGCGCGCCCTGCGCGAGGGCCTGCAGGACCGCGGCTACCTGGAGGTGGAGACGCCGGTGCTGCAGACCGTGCACGGCGGGGCCAACGCACGGCCCTTCGCCACCCGCATCAACGCCTACTCCATGGACCTCTTCCTGCGGATCGCGCCCGAGCTGTACCTCAAGCGGCTCTGCGTGGGTGGCGTGGACCGGGTGTTCGAGATGGGCCGGGCGTTCCGCAACGAGGGCGTGGACGCCACCCACAACCCGGAGTTCACGCTGCTGGAGGCCTACGCCGCGCACGAGGACTACCGCTCGATGATGGACACCACCCGCGAGCTGGTGCAGGCCGCCGCGGTGGCCGTGCACGGGCGGTGCGAGGTGCCCGGCCCCGACGGAACGATGGTGGACCTCTCCGGCGAGTGGCCGGTGGTGACCCTGCACGACGCGGTCTCCGAGAAACTGGTGGCCCTGGGTGGGCAGCCGGTGGGGCCGCAGAGCACCGCCGCCGAGATGCACCAGGCCGCCCGACGGGCCGGGGTGGAGGTGCGCCCCGACCTGGATGCCGGCGAGGTGGCCCTGGAGCTCTACGAGGAGCTGGTGGAGGGGTCCACCGTGCGGCCCACCTTCTACTGCGACTTCCCGAGCTCGGTCTCGCCGCTGACCCGCGGGCACCGGTCCACCCCGGGTGTGGCCGAGCGGTGGGACCTCGTGGCCTTCGGCATGGAGCTGGGCACCGCCTACTCCGAGCTGACCGACCCGCTGGAGCAGCGGGCCCGTCTGACAGCCCAGTCGGTGGCCGCGGCCGCCGGCGACCCGGAGGCCATGAGCCTGGACGAGGACTTCCTGCAGGCCCTGGAGTACGGCATGCCGCCCACCGGTGGCCTGGGGCTGGGCGTGGACCGCGTGGTGATGCTGGTGACCGGCCGCACCGTGCGCGAGACGTTGGCCTTCCCCCTGGTGCGACCCGCGGGCCGCGAGTGAGCGGCGCGCGCCGGGTGCCCGCATCGGGTGGGGGGCACCGCGCCGTGCCGTGGTGGGCGGCCGGGCTGCCCCTGCTGGCGATGGCGGCCTGGTCGTCCTGGCTGGTGGCCGGGCCGTTCTCGGACCTGTCGCCGTGGCACAGCTGGACCAGCGAGCTGGGGGCGCAGGACCAGCCCCACGCCTGGTTCGTCCGGGCCGGCGACGTGCTGGCGGGGGCGCTGATGGTGCTCTGGGTCGGGCTGGTGGCTCGCCGGGGCGGACTGCGACGTGACCTGCGTGGTCTGGGTGTGGTGGCCGCCGGGGTGTTCGGGGCGGCCACAGTGGCCGATGCGCTGCTGCCCATGGCCTGTGCCAGCACGGTGGACGCCGCCTGCCTGGCCGCCGAGCAGGCGGGGACGCTGCCGTGGACGCACACCGCGCACTCGGTGAGCTCGTCGGTGGCCGGGACGGCGCTGGGAGTGGCCGCGGCCGCGCTGTCCCTGGCGGCGCTGCGCCGGGGCCGTCCCGGGGCACGGGTGCTGCTGGTGCTGGTGGGCGTGATGCTGGCGACCCTGGGCTGGCAGCTCGCCTGCCTGGCACCGGGGGCCGCGCGCGTGGGCGAGGTGCTCACGGTGCCCGGGCTGGCGCAGCGGGTGCAGCTGCTGGGGACCGTGGCGTGGTGGGTGGTGTTCGCCGTCGGGACGGGCTGGGGGGCCGGCCGGTGGTGGGTCGAGGACGATCGGGCGGGCGGGGGTCCCGGGCAGGGGTGACACTGGTGCCATGGAGAGGTGGCGCGCCGCACGGCGTCAGGAACGGGCTGGCCGCGTGAGGGGAGCCCGCGACACCGGACCCCGTGCCACGGACCTGGCCGCGGAGGTGCAGGGGGAGCACGGGCCGTGGGTGGTGCTGATGCCGGGCCTCGGCATGGGCGCTGAGGCGTGGGACGAGGTGGCGGCCGACCTGGCCCGCGACCACCGTGTGGTGCGCTACGACCGGCCGGGGCTGGGGCGGGCCCGTGCCGAGCGGGTGGCCGAGCCGCACCTCCACGACGAGGTGGCCCACCTGCGCCGGGTGGTGCACGAGGTGGTGCCCGACCCCGCGCGGGTGTGGCTCGTGGCGCACTCGATGGCGCGCTTCATGGCCGAGGCGTACCTGCGCAGCGACCCGCACCGGGTGGCCGGGCTCGTGGCCGTGGACGGCTCCGTGGAGGAGGACCCACGCCTCCGGTGGCCCGTGGAGGACGACCTGCGCCACGCCCTGGCGGCCGGGCTGGGCTGGCTGCCCCTGGTGGGGCGCCGGGTGCGGTCCGCCTTGCTGGAGGACGCCGGGTACACCCGCATGGCCGCCGAGCTGCTGCGGCTGCGCCGGGCGCTTCCCCTGCCTGCGGTGCCGATGGTGCTGGTGGTGGCCGCCCGCCCGTGGGAGCCCGGTTCGCGGCGGTGGGTGCGGCGGCA
>NZ_KV824352.1:0-2441 GCF_001816045.1 Kytococcus sp. HMSC28H12 | reverse complement strand
GCCGGGGCGAGCAGCGTGTCGGCCGGCGCGGTGGCCTCGCGGTAGCCGAGCACCGAGCGCGCCCCCAGGTGCGCCGTTCCCGGGAGCACGCCGGCCATCGGGTGGCCCTCGAGCTGCTCCAGGAGCAGCAGCGTGCCACCGCCCTCGGCCCAGGTGGGCACGCCGGCGCGCACCGCGGCGGCGAGCGCCTCCAGGCCCGGGCGGCGGGCGGCCAGCGCCTCGGCGTGCACCTCCGGGTAGCCCCCGGGCAGCAGCAGTCCCCGCGTCCCCGGCGGCAGGGCGGTGTCCACGAGCGGGTCGAAGGGGACCGGCTCCAGGCCGCGGGCGCGCAGCAGCTCGAGCGTCTCGGGGTAGCAGAAGCCGCTCACGGGCCCGGCGGCCACGGCCACGACCGGTCGCACGCCGTCATCGGGCCCCTCGCCCCCGTCCGTCGCGCGCACCGGTGGCTCCCAGGGCGCCGCCTCCAGGGGCCCGGCGGTGCGGGCCAGGTCGAGGACCGCGTCGAGGTCCACGTGCTCGGCCACCACCGCGCCGATCCGATCCACGGCGGCCTGCGCGTCCTCGCGCTCCCCGGCGGGTACCAGGCCCAGGTGGCGGGCGGGGGAGGCCAGCTCGGCGTGGCGGGGCAGCACCCCCAGCACGGGGACGCCCACCTGTTCCACGGCGCGGCGCACCTCGGCGGCGTGCCGCGGCGACCCGAGGCGGTTGAGCACAACCCCGCCCACGCGCACCCCCGCATCGAGGGTGGCCAGCCCGTGCACGACGGCACCGACGGTCCGCGAGGCCGAGGAGGCGTCGACCACGAGCAGCACCGGTGCGCCCACCAGCTGGGCGACGTGCGCGGTGGAGGCCCACCCGTCGGTGCCCAGGCGCCCGTCGAACAGGCCCATGACGCCCTCGACGACGGCGACGTCCGCAGCGGTGGGCAGCGCGGCCGAGCGGGCGAGCACGGAGGCCACGTGGTTCCCGCCCTGCAGCCACGGGTCGAGATTCCGCCCGGGGCGGCCGGTGGCCACGGCGTGGAAGGTGGGGTCCACGAAGTCCGGCCCCACCTTGGCCGGCGCGACGGCGAGCCCGCGGGCGGTCAGGGCGGCCATGAGCCCGGTGGCCACGGTGGTCTTGCCGTGCCCCGAGGCGGGGGCCGCCACCACGAGGCGGGGGAGGTTCACCACTCGATGCCGCGCTGTCCGCGCTGCCCGCGGTCGAAGGGGTGCTTCACCTTGGTCATCTCGGTGCTGATGTCGGCCACCTCGAGCAGGGCCGGGTGCGGGTCGCGCCCGGTGATGACGACGTGCTGGGTGCCGGGGCGCGCCGCGAGGGTCGCGGCCACCTCCTCGCCGTCCACCCAGCCCCACGTGATGGGGTAGGTGAATTCGTCGAGCACGTAGAGGCGGTGGGTCTCGGCGGCCAGCCGACGCTGGACCTCGCGCCAGCCCTCCAGGGCGTCGGCGGCGTGGTCCTCCTTGGACCCGCGGGTGCGCGACCACGACCAGCCCGAGCCCATCTTGTGCCACTCCACCGGGCCGCCCTGACCGGTGGTGGCGTGCAGCTCGCCGAGCGCCTCGAGGGCCTGCTGCTCGCCGATGCGCCACTTGGCGGACTTCACGAACTGGAACACGCCGATGGACCAGCCCTGGCTCCACCCGCGCAGCGCGAGGCCGAACGCGGCGGTGGACTTGCCCTTGCCCTGGCCGTGGTTGAGCACCACCACCGGCTGGTGGCGGCGCTGGTTGGTGGTGCGGCCGTCCTGGGGTGTGACGGGGGTCTGGCCCTTCGGCATCAGGCGGCCCTCCCTGCGGGTCGGTGGGCGGCCACGGCCTCGAGCAGGCCGTGGGCGGAGACGCTCTCCAGCGGTACGTGCGTGGCGCCCATGCGGTGGGCGAGGTCGGCGGCCAGGTGCATGCGGAAGCGCCCGGCCTCGCAGTCCACCACCACGGTCTCCGGCGCGGTGGCGTGCCACGCGTCGGCGATGGTGCGGGCGCGCTCCAGGGCGTTCTGGCCACTGGTGGCGCGGCCGTCGGTCACCAGGACCACCAGGGCGCGACGGCGCGGGTCGCGCACGGCCTCGGAGCGCAGCGTGGTGGCGGTGGTGGTCAGGCCCTCGGCCAGCGGGGTGCGGCCGCCGTGGGGAACCTCGGCCAGGCGGGCGGCGGCCAGGTCCACCGAGGAGGTGGGCGGCAGCACGAGGCGGGCGTCCTCGCCGGAGAAGGTCACCAGGCCCACCTTGTCGCGGCGTTCGTAGGCGTCCACGAGCAGGCTGAGCACGGCGGTCTTCACCGCGGCCATGCGCTGGCGGGCGGCCATGGAGCCGGAGGTGTCCACCGCGAAGAGCACGAGGTTGGACTCCCGGCCGCGCAGGCGGGCGTGGCGCAGGTCGTCGGGCAGCACGCGCAGCCGGCCGGTGGGCTCGCTGGCCCCGTGCGATGCCGTCGCGCCCGCCC
>NZ_KV824351.1:0-14537 GCF_001816045.1 Kytococcus sp. HMSC28H12 | reverse complement strand
CGGGGCCGGTGCCGCCGGTGCCCCAGCCCGCCCCGATGCCGCCGGCGCCCGAGCCGGTGCCCGCCGAGGGGGAGTGGCGCCGCCAGGACCTGCGCATGCTGCTCGTGCACCCGGTCAAGCTGGTCGGCTCCCTGCTGCCGGTGCTGCTCGTGCTGCTGTTCACCCGCAGCGGGGACCCCGGCTTCCAGGTGTTCTCGGCCGTCGGCGGTGCCGTCCTGGCCGTGGTGGTCACGCTGGTGCAGTGGTTCACGCTCGCCTACCGGGTGGACGGCGAGACCGTGCAGGTGCGCCAGGGGTGGCTCAACCGACGCACCAAGACGGCCCGCCTGGAGCGGGTGCGCACCATCGACGTCGAGGGCAACCTGCTCATGCGGCTGCTCGACCTGCGCACCATGAAGATCGGCACCGGTGTGGACGACGACCAGGTGGAGCTCGAGGGCCTGCGCACCGCCGACGCCCAGGCGCTGCGCGAGAACCTGCTGCGCCGCACCCGCCGCGTGCAGGCCGCCCAGGGGGTGGACGCGCTCGACCCCTCCGAGGCCGAGCGTGGCGTCAGCGCCCCCGGCGCCGGGGTGGAGAGCGGCGTCGAGGAGGCCGTGCAGCCGGTCGCGGACGACATGCCCGAGCAGGTGCTCGCCACGTGGGACCCCCGGTGGCTGCGCTTCGGCCCGCTGGGGGCGAGTGGCCTGTTCGTGGCCGCGGCGGTCGTCGGTTTCGGCGGCCAGTTCTTCGACGACATCGCCGACTCCGCGGTGGGGCGACGCATCGGTGGCGAGGTGGTGCACGCCGTGGAGAGCCTCGGCCTGGTGCACACCGTCGTGCTGCTGGTGGTGGCCGGTGTGGTGCTCTCGCTGCTCACCTCGACGGTGGCCTACCTGCTGGGCTGGTGGGGGCTGCGCGTCACCCGCACCGCGCAGGGCACCCTGCACGTCACCCGCGGCCTGACCACCACCCGCTCGGCCACGCTCGAGGAGCGCAAGGTGCGCGGCGTCGTGGTCACCGAGCCGTGGCAGCAGCGCTGGCAGCGCGGCGCCTCGGCCGAGGCGGTGGTGACCGGTGCCGAGGACGGCTCCGTGGACCTGCTGCCCACCGTGCCGCGCTCCGAGGCCCGGGCGCTGGCGGCCGACGTGCTCGGCAGCGGCGAGCCCAAGACGGTGCCGGCCGACCTGTTCGAGCGGCCGCTGGTCTCCCACGGGCCGAAGGCGCTGCGGCGCATGGCCGTCGGGGCGCTCGTGACCACCTTCTGGGTCGGTCTGGTGCCGGTGCTCGGCGGCATCGCGGTGCTGCGGCACTTCGCCGTGGGCGACCCGCTCGGCTGGACGGGTGCCTCGGCGTGGACCTGGCTGCTGGGGTGGACCGCGCTCATGGCGGTGCTCAACCTGGCCCCGGTGTGGCCGGCCTGGCGCTCGCTGGGGCACGCGGTGACCGACCGGCACCTGCTGGTGCGGCAGGGCGCACTCCTGCGGCGGCACCTGGCCCTGGAGTGCGAGGGCGTGCTCAGCTGGACGGTGGAGCAGTCCTTCTTCCAGCGGCGCCTGGGGCTGTGCACGGCGGTGGCCACGGTGGCCGGCGGCGACGAGTCCTACCGCGTGCCCAACCTGCCGCTGCCCGACGCGGTGGCGATGATGCGCGCGGTCTCCCCGGAGCTCGTGGGGCAGTTCTCCCGCCCCGCCTGACGGGCCCCATCGCGCGGGGGTGGGCGCTGTGCGGATGCGGGCTGCCCGCGCCGGCGAGGACCGCCCCGTGTGGCCGACCGCGGCCCGCCGGACGCGCACCCATCAACACCGGCGGCGTCCGCGATCCTCCGATGCGCGTACCGATGAACCTCCCGACCGTCGGCGTGTCGATGGGTCGGCGTGTCGAAGGATGGGCGTGTCGCGGGTGGGGGTCTTCGTGGGCCAGCCGCACCGGAAAGGTCACCGCGCACGGGAACGGTGGTCGCCGCACGCGACGATTCCCGTGCGGCGACCACCCTTCCCGTGCGGCGCGTGGTTTCGCGTGCGGCGGTGCGATGCCGCGGGCGTGCGGCCGTGCGGCAGGGTGCGGCAGAGCGATGCCGCGGGCGGCTGGCGCAGGCGATGCTGCCCCGGCCGGCCCCCGCGTCAGATCCAGCTGGCGAACCACATGCGGGCTCGCCACGCGGAGTACGGGATCACCTGGGCGGTCCAGATGGGCCAGAAGTACCAGAAGTTCAGCACCACCAGGGCCAGGTAGGCCCCCACCGCGTACTTGCCCCACACGTGCCGCAGCGCCAGCCCGATGACGAAGACCACGGCCAGCACCATGAACGGCTCGAAAGCGATCGAGTAGAACTGGTAGATCGTGCGGTGCTGCACCGGCAGCCAGGGCAGCCACCCCGAGAGCACCCCCACGGCGATGGCGCCGGCCCGCCAGTCGCGCTGCGCGACCCACCAGAACAGCAGCACGAACACCGCGGCGGTGGCCACCCACCAGATGCTCACCGAGCCCACCGAGTTGATGGCCTTGGAGCACTTCTCCACCTCGCACCCGGCCTCGCCGAGCGTCTTGGTCTCGTAGAAGAACGAGGTGGGACGCAGCTGCAGCGGCCAGCTCCACGGGCTGGAGCGGTACGTGTGGTCGCTGGTCAGCCCGACGTGGAACTCGTACATCTTGGCGTGGTACTCCCACAACGCGCGCAGCGGGCCGGGCAGCCAGGTGACCCCCTCACCGGGGTGCTCGGTGGCCCACTGGCGCATGTACCCGTCGGTGCTGCGGAACCAGCCCACCCACGAGGCGAGGTAGGCCGCCAGGGCCGCCCCGCAGTAGGTGACGAACGCCTGTGGCCCGTCCCGGAGCACTGCCCCGGCGCTCCACGGCCGGGAGACGCCCGCCCGCTGCCGGGCCGTGCAGTCCCACAGCACGGTGAGCAGCCCGAAGGCCATGAGCGGGTACAGCCCGGACAACTTGACGCCCGCGGCCAGCCCCAGGCTGATGCCGGCCGCCCATCGCCACGGGCGCAGCCCCAGCCACGGGCCGTAGGTCATGCCCACCGCGGGCCGGCGGAGATTCCACCGCCAGGCGTCCCCGCCGTGCAGCGCCGCCACCCTCCGGGCCAGCAGGCGCCGCGAGGCGTTGCGGTCCAGCAGCAGGAACCAGAAGCCCACGAGCACGAAGAACATGAGCACCACGTCGAGCAGGCCGGTGCGGCTGTGCACGAAGTGGTGGCCCTCCAGCATCGCCAGGAAGGAGGCGAGCGTGGCGAGCGTGGCCGAGCCGAACATCTCCCACGCCACCCGGCCGATGACGAGGATGGACAGGCTGCCCAGCACCCACACCGAGACGCGCCAGCCGAAGGACGACTCGATGCCGAAGACCACCTCGCCGGCGGCGATCACCCACTTGCCCACCGGCGGGTGCACCACGAAGTCGGCCTTGTCGTCGTAGACCGTCTGCCAGTTGCCTGTGGTGAAGAACTGGTCGGGCTCCTCCATGCCGTCGGGCTTGTCCCGCTCGTAACCCCACTCGGCGAGCGACCACGCCTGCTTGACGTAGTAGGTCTCGTCGAAGACCAGCTGGTGCGGCTCGTCCAGGTGCCACCACCGCATCCACCCGCCCAGCAGCATGCACAGCAGCGGGCCGACCCAGGCCCACCGGGCGATGCGCCGCGCGGTCGCGCCGCGCCGGGCGAGGGGACCGAGGAGGTCCTCGCGGAGCTGCTGCTCGAGATCAGGCGCCGAGGGCGACGGGGTCGCGACGTCACCGGGCGTGGAGGGCATGGCTGGCATCCTAGGTGCGTCCACCGCGGGGCCGATGGGGGCGGCGCCCGGCCCGCGCGCGGGCGCGACCCACGGGGTAGGCAAGCCTCACCCAGCCCGCTCCCAGCCTCTCAGTAGAATCCGCCCCGTGGCACTTGACAACGCGGCTCCGACGAAGCGGTCGGCCACCACCACGACGATCTGGAACAAGATCCTCATGGCGGTCTCCGGCCTCCTGTTCATCCTCTTCGTGCTCGGGCACATGCTCGGCAACCTGAAGATCCTCCAGTCCCACGAGGCGTTCGACACCTACGCGCACCACCTGCGCACCATGGGTGAGCCGATCCTGCCCTACGAGGGTGCGCTGTGGATCGTGCGTCTCGTCCTGCTGGCCGCGGTGCTGGCGCACGTCGTGCTGGCGGTCAAGCTGTGGGGCCGCGCCAAGAAGGGCCGCAGCGTCGGCTACGCGATGAAGAAGTCGCTCACCTCGAGCCTCGCCTCGCGCACCATGCGCTGGGGTGGCATCGCGCTGCTGCTGTTCGTGGTCTTCCACATCCTGCACTTCACCACCAAGACCATCCACCCGCAGGGCGAGCTGGCCAGCCCCGCCGCCAACTACGTGGAGTCCTTCGAGATCTGGTGGGTGCTGCTCATCTACGTGCTGGCGATGGCCGCCCTGGGCATGCACATATTCCACGGGTTCTTCTCCGCGATGCAGACGCTCGGCCTGACCAAGACCAAGAACATCCCGATGCTGCGCACCATCGGCGCCGTGCTCGCCGCCCTCGTGGTGGTCGGCTTCCTGGTGCCGCCGTTCGCGGTGTTCCTCGACCTCGTCAACTGACCGCCCCAGGAGGAGCAGACTCATGGCAACACTCTTCGGTGACAACGCCCCCTGGAAGCGCAAGAAGGACGACGCCTTCGACGCCGACGGCGACGCCCAGCGCGGCACCGCCCAGGGCGACGCCCCGGCGGACACCCGCCCGGTGAACAAGTCCGGTGAGCACACCAACGACCCGTGGGTGCTCGGTGACCCGATCGCCGACACGAAGGCCCCCGGTGGCCCCATCGAGACGATGTGGCAGCGCCGCCAGTTCGAGACCGCGCTGGTGAACCCGGCCAACCGCCGCAAGATCAACGTCATCATCGTGGGCACCGGCCTGGCCGGCGCCGCCGCGGGCGCCACCCTCGGTGAGGCCGGCTACAACGTGAAGTCCTTCTGCTACCAGGACTCGCCGCGCCGTGCGCACTCGATCGCCGCGCAGGGTGGCATCAACGCCGCCAAGAACTACAAGAACGACAACGACTCGGTCTACCGCCTGTTCTACGACACGGTGAAGGGTGGCGACTACCGCTCCCGCGAGACCAACGTGTACCGCCTGGCTGAGGTGTCCGCGAACATCATCGACCAGTGCGTGGCGCAGGGTGTGCCCTTCGCCCGCGAGTACGGCGGTCTGCTCGACAACCGCTCGTTCGGTGGCGTGCAGGTGCAGCGCACCTTCTACGCCCGCGGCCAGACGGGTCAGCAGCTGCTCATCGGCGCCTACCAGGCGCTGGAGCGCCAGATCGGCGCCGGCACCGTGGAGATGTTCAACGCCCACGAGATGCTCGAGCTCGTCGTGGTGGAGGGCAAGGCGCGCGGCATCATCGCCCGCAACCTGCGCACCGGTGAGATCGAGACGCACATGGCCGACGCGGTGGTGCTGGCCACCGGCGGCTACGGCAACGTCTTCTTCCTCTCCACCAACGCGATGGGGTCCAACGTCACCGCCGCGTGGCGTGCGCACCGCAAGGGCGCCTACTTCGGCAACCCCTGCTACACGCAGATCCACCCCACCTGCATCCCGCAGCACGGCGACAAGCAGTCCAAGCTGACGCTGATGTCGGAGTCCCTGCGCAACGACGGCCGCATCTGGGTCCCCAAGGACGCCGCCGACTGCGACAAGGACCCCCGCGAGATCCCGGAGGAGGCGCGCGACTACTACCTGGAGCGCATCTACCCGGCGTTCGGAAACCTGGTGCCCCGCGACATCGCCTCGCGCCAGGCCAAGAACATGTGCGACGAGGGCCGCGGCGTGGGCCCGGCCGTGGCCGAGGTGGACCAGGACGGCCAGGAGCGTCAGGTGCGCCGTGGCGTGTACCTGGACTTCGCGTCGGCCATCGAGCGCATGGGCAAGGACGCGGTGGCCGCCAAGTACGGCAACCTGTTCGACATGTACGAGCGCATCACGGGTGAGAACCCGTACGAGGTGCCGATGCGCATCTACCCGGCCGTGCACTACACGATGGGCGGCCTGTGGGTGGACTACGACCTGCAGTCCACCATCCCGGGCCTGTTCGTGGCCGGTGAGGCGAACTTCTCCGACCACGGCGGCAACCGCCTCGGCGCCTCCGCGCTGATGCAGGGCCTGGCCGACGGCTACTTCGTGCTGCCGAACGTCATCAACGACTACCTGGCCAAGGAGGGGCAGTCCAACATCGGCGCGGACCACCCCGAGGCCGTGGCGGCCCGCGAGGCCGTGGACGCCCGTGTGCAGCAGCTGCTCTCCATCAACGGCACCCGCACGGTGGACTCCATCCACCGCGAGCTGGGCTCCATCATGTGGGAGTACTGCGGCATGGAGCGCACCGACGCCGGTCTGCGCACCGCCATCGAGAAGATCCGGGCGCTCCGCGAGGAGTTCTGGACCAACGTCAAGGTGCCCGGCGCGGCCGCCACCCTCAACCAGTCGCTGGAGAAGGCCGGCCGCGTGGCCGACTTCCTGGAGCTGGGTGAGCTCATGTGCATCGACGCCCTGCACCGTCGCGAGTCGGCCGGTGGCCACTTCCGCGCCGAGTCGCAGACCGAGGACGGCGAGGCCCTGCGCCACGACGACGAGTTCGCCTACGTGGCGGCCTGGGAGTTCACCGGTACCGGTGAGCGTCCGGTGCTGCACAAGGAGGACCTCGTGTACAACGCCATCGAGATGAAGCAGCGGAGCTACAAGTGAAGATCACTCTCAAGATCTGGCGCCAGGCCGGCGCCGGCGACAAGGGCCAGTTCGCCACCTACCAGGTGGACGGCATCACCGAGGACATGTCCTTCCTGGAGATGCTCGACGTGCTCAACGAGGAGCTCACGGAGGCCGGCGAGCAGCCGGTGGCCTTCGAGTCCGACTGCCGCGAGGGCATCTGCGGTGCGTGCGGCTTCATGGTCAACGGCATCGCCCACGGCCCGGAGCGCACCACCCTGTGCCAGCTGCACATGCGTTCCTTCAAGGACGGCGACACCCTCACCCTGGAGCCGTTCCGTGCGGACGCGTTCCCGGTGGTGCAGGACCTCGTGGTGGACCGCAGCGCCTACGACCGCATCATCGGTTCCGGTGGCTACATCTCCGTGAACACCGGTGCCGCGGTGGACGCCAACACCCACCCGGTGCGCAAGGAGGACGCCGACCGCGCGTTCGACGCCGCCACCTGCATCGGCTGTGGTGCCTGTGCGGCGGCCTGCCCGAACGCGGCCGGCATGCTCTTCCTGGGCGCCAAGGTGACCCACCTGGGCCTGCTGCCGCAGGGTCAGGTGGAGCGTGACTCGCGCGTGGTCAACATGGTGAACCAGCACGACGAGGAGGGCTTCGGCGGCTGCACCAACATCGGTGAGTGCGCGGCGGTCTGCCCCAAGGGCATCCCGCTGGACGTCATCAGCCAGCTGAACAAGGACCTGCGCAAGGCCCTCTGACCCGATACCGCGGTAGGGCCACGCGCCCACCCACGCTGCTCACGCGCCGCCCGCCAGCACCTGCTGACGGGCGCGCGGCGTGTCTGTGGGGGCAGGGTTAGGACGCGTTGGCGTTGCTCCGGAGGTCCTTGACGGCTACCGGCTCGAGTTCCGCGAACTGCTCCCAGGTGGCCTCGCCCAGGTCGGTGCACTCCGCGGTGACCGGCCGCCCGTCCCGGGTTCCGAAGGCGGTGTGGTCCACGATGCGGGTCAGCGCGGTGCCGCCCGATGCGGGGGCCGGCTCGAAGGTGACGCCGCCAAAGCCGAGCCCGCCCGGGCTGGGCGGTGCGGCGGCGGCCTCATCGGCCTGCGCGAGCTGGTCCAGGCACGTGGCGGCGGCGCGGCGGGCCTCGTCGGAGGCGTCCCACTCGGGGTTCGGCCGGCCGGAGAACACGTCGGCCGTCGCTCGGAAGGGGGAGGTCGTGGCACCCGTCTGCGGTTCCTCTCCGCACCCGGCCAGGGTCAGGAGCAGGGCGGCAGACATCGGAACGAGACGCTGTATACGGGTCACTGGGGGCCCTCCTTGGGGAGAGGCGACCGGTCATCGGCGCGGAGTGCAAGATCTAGCAGGAAATCGTCCAGCGTGGCGGGCGTGGATCCACTGCTTGTGGCGAGCTTTGCGATGGGGGTGCTGGTGGCATGCGCAGTGTGCGACGCAAGAGCCAATCCCGGCGCGAGGCCAAGGAGGAAGAGTCTACGACTCATGGTGGCCGAGGGCATGGAATCTCCTTGGTTCACTTGACGAAGACGGTCGTGGGGGGAGTACATGGTTCCGCACCAGAGGGTGTAGTCCCATCGTTTGGAGTGGTACGGGGAGCTGATGTGATTCCCCCCGGAGTCGGTGTTCTGGGGGTAGTATCCTCCGCGCTTGTGTGACCAGGGTTTGCTGACGCTGATCCACTTATGAGGGGCAGTGCGGCGCCAGAAATGGTAGTCAACTCCGGGCCAGATGGCTGCGGCGACATAGAGCGATCGGGAACTGCATGTGGTCTTCCATCCATCAGCCATCATGGACTCGCGCAGTGCCTGCTTCTGTTGGGAAAGGGTTCGGGTTCTTCCCCAGAAATCTGTGAACCGGAAGTGCTTCCCCGAAGCTCGCCCAGGGTGGGCAAACGTTCCTGTTCGCCAGTTCGCGGCATAGTTGTAGCAGTTGTTCTTCGAGGTGTGGACTCCTCCCCAGAACTTGAAGTCGACAGAGCTTGTGAGGTGGTACCCGCAGCCCGCCAAAGTCTCACTGCCGGCGTCCGGGGTGTCGGGGTCGGTGGTGCTCGTTGCGGGCTCAGCACTCCCTTCGATGGCAAGTGCTGCGGCATCCACAGCCAGTGCGTTGATCTCTGCTCTTTGGGCTCCGCGGAGAAGCAGCTCTTGCAGGGTGTCGGGGTTGGCGTGGCCCTCGCCCAGGCGGAACGCAACTGGGTTGGCCCCCAGGCCGCTACGATAAGACTCTTGGGAGTCCATGTGGATGATGAAGCCCTTGTATCCGAGTCGATCTGAAGACTCGCTGAGTGGGCGCACTTCCGTCTGGTCGTTCTTGATCTGGCGGATGAGGCTGGCCGTCTCTGTGGTATTGAGATCCCAGACTGGGTTTGGCAGCCCCCGAGAAGATGCCCAGTTCAATGCGGGCCATGATCCCCCTTGGTTTGAGTGTGAGAAGGGTCACGCTACCTCGCGTGGTCCTCGGTGTCCACTGGGGCGTCCCCATTAAGGGTGTTAAGTCGAAACCTATTGGGGTGGAGTGATTATCGGGTTGGGGGTAGGGGCTGCCCGCAGTCGGCGCGCACTGGCCGGATGAGATCTGGATGCAGACCCGGGCGGTCCGAGTGGCCATCTGGGCAAGCGGTCACTCTCGCCTCGGTAGTGGCTGCGCGGGTGGGAGGATGGGGGCATGTGCCGCAACATCCGGACCCTGCACAACTTCGAGCCCCCGGCCACCGCCGAGGAGGTCGAGGCCGCCGCCCTGCAGTACGTCCGCAAGATCGCTGGCACGCGCACCCCGTCGCAGGCCAACACCGAGGCCTTCGACCAGGCGGTGGAGGAGATCACGGCAGCCACCCAGCGCCTGCTGGACGGACTGACCACCTCGGCGCCGCCGAAGGACCGCGAGGAGGAGGCAGCCAAGGCCCGGGCGCGTGCCCAGAAACGTTACGGTGCAGGCTGACCCGGACCACCACGGAGGGAACGCATGACCACCGCAGCACCGCTCGAGGGCCGCATCTGGCAGCGTTACGTCGCGCTGGGTGACTCGTTCACCGAGGGCCTGGTGGACCCCACCGACGACGACCCCGACAAGCACCACGGCTGGGCCGACCGCTTGGCCGCCCGTCTCGCCCTGCGCAACGCCGCCCTGGTGGACGAGGCCGGCGAGCCCGCCCCGGTGCCCTTCGGGTACGCCAACCTGGCCATCCGGGGGCGCCTCATCGGGCAGGTCACCGGGGAGCAGCTCGAGGAGGGCCTGACGCTCACCCCGGACCTGGTGAGCCTCAACGCTGGCGGCAACGACTACCTGCGCCCGCGCGTGGACCGCGACGCGGTGGTGGACCAGCTGGAGGACGCGGTGGTCCGCATCCGGGAGACCGGGGCCGACGTGCTGCTGGTCACCGCGCCGGACATCAGCCGCACCCCCGTGCTGCGCCGGGCGTCCCCGCGCTTCGCGGAGTTCACGGCCAACGTGTGGGGCATCGCCCAGCGGTACGACTGCTTCGTGGCCGACATCTGGACCCTGCGCTCCCTCCGCGACGCGCGCATGTGGGCGCCGGACCGCATCCACCTCTCCACCGAGGGGCACCGGCGCGTGGCGCAGCAGGCCGCGTGGACGCTCGGTCTGGAGGTGGAGGGTGCCGCCGAGCGGGCCTGGGACGAGCCACTGGCGCCGCTGCCGCCGCTGACCCGGTGGGAGACGCTCCAGGCCAACCGCGAGTGGGCGGGGCTGCACCTGCGCCCGTGGATCCAGCGGCGCCTGACCGGTCGTTCCTCGGGCGACGGGCGGATGCCCAAGCGGCCCACCGTGGCGCAGGTGGACGTGGATCGCCTGCGCGAGCACGTGGACCGCATCTGAGCGCGCCGCGCGGGGTGCGAGGGCCCCTCCCCGGAGTGACGGGCCGCGTCAGTCCGATGCGGTGAGCCCCGGCGCCACGAGCGTGGCCAGCAGCACCTGCTCGGCGCCGCGGGGGTCGTCCAGGGTGCTGCCAAACAGGTCGCGCAGCTGGTTCATGCGGTAGCGCACCGTCTGCGGGTGCACGCCCAGACGGTCGGCCACCAGCGCACGCTGGCCGCGCAGCAGCATCCACAGCCGCAGGGTCTCCACGAGGCGCTCCCGGGTGGACCCCGGCAGGTCGGCCAGCGGCTCCAGGGCGGTGGCGGCCAGCTCGCGGGCGGCGGCCGCGTCGCCGTGCACCACCATGTGCGGCAGCACGGCCTGCAGGTCCATGGGCCCCTCGGGCACCCCCATCGGGTCCGGCGGCACGGACACCCACCGGCTGGCCAGACGCCAGGTCTCCGGGGCGGCGGCCCGGCCCACCGGGGGCGTCACCAGGCAGTGCACCCCGGCCCGGCGCAGGGTGCGGCGGGCGCGGTCGAGCTCGTCGTCGGTGGGGTCGGGCAGCAGCAGCGTGCTCCACCCGGAGCCCTCCGGGCCCAGCCCCACCTGGTCGAGCACCAGCGTGCGCAGCGGCAGCCGGGAGGTCAGCGCGCCGGTGTCCTCGCTGCGGCAGACCATGAGGCTCACCGTCCGCGGCGAGGTGAGGCCCGCCGCCCGGGCCGCGGCGTCCACCTCGGCCGTGCGGGCCCCACGCACCACGAGCAGCCCCAGGTTGGTGCGGGCCTGGCTGCGCCGCTGGTCGGAGCGCGCGCGCTCCTGGGTGTGGCCCGCCACCGTGGCCGCGGAGAGGTCGTCGATGTAGGTGAAGGTCAGGGCCGCGAAGGTCTGCAGCTCCCGGGCGGCCAGGCCGTGCTCGAGGGCCACGTCGCTGAAGGTCACCCAGCACACGCGCGCCCCCACGCGGTAGGCGGCCAGCACCGCCTCCACGGTGCGCCCGGCGCGGGCCTCCTGGCGGCCCAGCGAACGGGCGCCCAGGACGGTGGCCGAGGTGGGCCCGGTGGGGGCCGCGTCGCCCGGTCCCGGCGCCTCGATGAGGTCCAGGAAGCCGTGCAGCGCCATGGAGACGGCCTCCTTGAGCACCGCGGACCGGCCGTGCCGGAACTCGTCGCGGTAGACCGGCACGTCCTGCACGATGGCGGTG
Organism: Kytococcus sp. HMSC28H12; assembly: GCF_001816045.1. Lineage (NCBI taxonomy): Bacteria > Bacillati > Actinomycetota > Actinomycetes > Micrococcales > Kytococcaceae > Kytococcus > Kytococcus sp. HMSC28H12. Next base: position 2,826 of record NZ_KV824351.1, on the reverse strand, counting down.
ACGCTCTGCTGGGAGGCGGCCTCCACGACGTCGCGCAGGGCGGCCACCAGCTCGGGGGTCCAGAAGGAGGCGGCGGTGCCCGCGGTGAGGGGCTCGATGGGCGCGTCCATGCCCCGCATCGTGCGCTCTTTGTGCGCAGGGGACAAATCCGCGCGGAGATCTCCACGCCGAGCGGGGGTGAATCGTTCACCGGTGCCAGACAGGATGGACGCCATGAGTTCCTCGACCCGCCGGGTCACCCCCCGCCCCGCCTGGGTGGACCGCCTCATCGAGGCCGCCGCCGTGGTGACCACCCCGGTGGTGCCGCACGACTACGTCGACATGGTGGCCCCGCTGCAGTCCCGCGTCTCCCTGGTGGCCCGCGTGGAGCGCGTCCGCCACGACACCGAGCGCACCGTGAGCCTCTGGCTGCGCCCCGGCGTGCTGTGGAAGGCGCACCGCCCCGGCCAGTACGTCCGCATCGGCGTGGACGTGGACGGCGTGCGGCACTGGCGTACCTACAGCCTCACCAGCCGCCCGGCCCCCGCCGGCATCCCCGGTGACGCCGGCCTGCTGCAGATCACGGTCACCCAGGTGCCCGACGGCCTCGTGAGCACCCACCTGGTGCACCGCACGCGGGTCGGCGACCTGCTCCACCTCGACGCCGCCGACGGCGAGTTCACGCTCGACGACCCGCGCCCCGGCAAGATCCTGTTCCTGGGCGCCGGCTCCGGCATCACGCCGATCATGGGGCTGCTGCGCGGCCACAAGTGGCACGGCCCCGACGCGCCGGACGTGGTGGTGGTGCAGTCGGCCCGCACGCCCGCCGAGCGACTGTTCGCCGAGGAGCTGCCCGCCATCGCCGACCGCTTCGGGCTGCGCCTCATCACCCGCCACACGGCCACCGAGGGGCGCTTCGGCCTGGACGAGCTGGACACCGAGGTGCCCGACTGGCGCGAGCGCACCGTGTGGGCCTGCGGCCCGGCCGGGATGCTCGACGACTGCGAGCAGTTCTGGGAGGACGCCGGCCTGCGCCACCAGCTGCTCACCGAGCGCTTCCGCACCGTGGAGATCACCCCCGGCGAGGGCGGCCTGGCCACCTTCGCCACGGGCGGCTCGCAGACCGAGGTGGAGACCGACGGATCCACCACCCTGCTCGATGCGGGCGAGGAGGCCGGGCTGCTGCTGCCCAGCGGGTGCCGCATGGGCATCTGCCACTCCTGCGTCCTGAACCTCACCGAGGGAGCCGTGCGCGACCTGCGCGACGGCTCGCTCACCCTCGCCACCCCCGAGGACCCCGCACTCGTCCAGACCTGCGTCACCACGGCTGCAGGCGACTGCCACCTGGAGGTACCGGCATGACGGCCACTCCTGCACGACGCACCCGCCCCGCATCCGCCCGTCCCGGCCTGGGGGGCTCCCGCCTCTCCCCGGCGGCCTTCAGCGACTCCATGCGCGTGAGCAAGGCGTTCGCCCGGACCCGCCGCGACACCCGCCGCGGGGTCAACCGCATCACCGCCACCGAGTCCCCCGAGCGCCACTGGAAGCCCAAGCGCTCCGGCGGCGACGACCCGGCCGCGCACCTGAGCATCGAGCAGATCGAGGAGATGGGGCGCGAGCTCGACGCCATCCGCCAGCGGGTCATGGACTCCCGCGGGGCGGCCGACGCCGCGTACATCCGCCGCGTCATCGCCACCCAGCGCGCGCTCGACATGGGCGGCCGCCTGGTGCTGATGGTGGGCAGCCGCACCAAGGTGGGCTTCGTGGTGGGCACCGGTGCCCTGGCCGTGGCCAAGATCCTGGAGAACATGGAGATCGGCCACAACATCCTCCACGGGCAGTGGGACTGGATGCGCGACCCGCGGATCCACTCCAGCACCTGGGAGTGGGACCACCCCTCCACCGCCGAGGGCTGGAAGCACTCCCACAACGACCTGCACCACACGTACACCAACGTCATCGGCCGCGACAACGACCTGGGTTTCGGCATCGCCCGCGTGGACCCCGACCAGCCGTGGAAGCCGTGGATGGTGTGGCAGCCGTTGTTCAACGCGGTCAACGCGGTGACCTTCGAGTACTCCATCGCGCTGTACGACCTGGAGCTGGGCCGCTACGCCGGCAAGCCGCTGAAGGCGTGGAAGCCCGCCGTGCCCGGCCTGTTGGGCGTGGGCAAGAAGGTGGCCCGGCAGGTGGCCAAGGACTACGTGGTCACCCCGGCGCTGAGCGGACCGAACTGGAAGTCGACGTTGGCCGCCACGTGGACGGCCAACCTCACCCGCAACCTGTGGAGCAACGCGGTGATCCTGTGCGGTCACTTCCCCGAGGGCGTGCAGACCTTCAGCCGCGCCTCGACCGTGGGGGAGACCCGCGGCGAGTGGTACCTGCGCCAGATGCTGGGTTCGGCCAACATCTCGGGTTCGCCGCTCATGCACATCATGACCGGCAACCTCAGCCACCAGATCGAGCACCACTGCTTCCCGGACCTGCCGAGCAACCGGTACGCCGAGATCTCGGTGGAGATGCGCGACGTGTTCGACCGGTACGGGTTCGCCTACGTCTCCGGGCCGCTGCCGGTGCAGCTGGCCAGCGCGTGGGGCAAGATCTTCCGCTACGCGCTGCCCAACGGGGCGTGGGGGCAGCTGCGCCGCGACCCGGTGGGCTCGGTGGCCACCGGCGCGCAGTGGGCCGTGCGGCAGCTGCTCGGCGGCTCGCGGAAGAAGGCTGCGCGGAAGAGCGCGCTGCGGAAGAGGGCCCTGCGGGGGAGCGCCGCGGGGAAGGTGGCTGGCGCCGGCGCCTGAGGGCCTGCGCACGCCGCTCTGGCCGGGGGCGTTCGCACGAGGCGGCCCG
>NZ_KV824350.1:0-2038 GCF_001816045.1 Kytococcus sp. HMSC28H12 | reverse complement strand
GTCCTCGGTGCCGCGGAGCAGGGAGTTGGCCGTCTTGGTGAGCGTCTGCATGGGGGCAGGGTAGGTGGAACGAGGCCATGCGTACGTCGCGGTGGGTGCGGCACGCGGAGGAGTGATCGGGGGGGGGGCATCGGAGGTTCGTTCGTGGGCCACCGGGTGTTCACGCTGGATCCGTACGGTGCCGGCATGCACCGACGACACTTCCTCCTCGCAGCCGGTGGCGCCGCTCTCGGGGCCGCCATCCAGCCTGTTGCCGCATCGGCTGCCGATCGCCCGGTCCGGGTCCTGGTGGCCACCTCTGAACCGTGGGGGACGTACCACATCGAGCACCTTCTGGATGAGGCGTCCGTTGCCGGTCGAACGATCGCCATGGTCGTCCCGGACCGCAGCCACCTCGAGGAAGATGACGCCACCCCTGTGGTCACTGTCGCGGAGGCAGCTGCTTGGGGTGCTGACGTGTTGGTGGTCAACTCGGCCTTGGAATGGCCCGTACGGGTTGCCCGTGCCCTGTCCGATGTCCCCGTCGTGGCTGCATCGCTCGCCTACCTGACTCCGGAGGAGGCACGGGGAGCTGCCGAGCTGCGTCCGCGCCTTGTCGCCATGACCGCAGGTTCCGGGGACGAGGCCGGCGTCTTTGCTGCCCATTTCGGGGTCCCCCGTTCCCCCGTCGCGGTCGTCGGCAACCCGGCGCTGGACGACCTTCCTGCTCACAGGCCGGAACCCGGCAGCGTTGTCGTCGCCACCTCGGTCACCCACCCCGACGAGACCGGTGAGGCGGCCCCCGGGGCCGAGTTGTTGATGGAGGTGGCCGGCGCCCTGGCCGATTCCGGCCGGGCGGTCCGCGTGGGTCTGCACCCGCGGGAGGACCCTGCGCTGTGGAGCCGCTTCGAGATCGCTGAGGAGGGCACGGTGGAGGCGTCTGCGCGGGCTGAGGTGTGCGTGGGGATCCCCGGCTCGGTGTTCCCGAACGTCGCCGCTGTCGGGTGTCCCTTGGTGGGTGTGACGGCACCTGGCCTGGAGACGCCGGACTACATCCTCAGCCTGTGCGCTGCCGTGACCACGCGGCATGACGCACTCGAGGCCGTGGACGCTCGATGGCGCCCGGATTCAGACGCGCTGCGCCGCGCGATCGGACCCGTGGGTGGTTCAGGGGAGCGTCTGTGGCGGCGCTTCGAGGCGGCCGCCCAGCGCGGGCCGGTGGTGGACACGGGCTGGTCGGGCACCGCCGGTCCGGCGCCGCTGGTGGGTGCGGGACTGGTGCTGGCTGGCGCGGCACTGCTCGCTCGGCGTGAGCCAGGTCTGAGCCACCCCACCACCTGACTGGGCATGGTCGCCCCCGCGAGGTAGGTCAATCTCGCTGAACCGCCACGACCGTGGGTTCCTCCAACAGTTTCTGAACGGTCTCCCGTGCATGGTCAGAGGCGTCGAATCTGTCGAATCCGTCTGCTGTCTTGTAGATGACAGATGCACCCAGTGCCAAGCAGGTATGAGTGACTGAGCGTGAGGGCGCCTGAGGGAGGAGAATGGCGATTCGCTGAAAGTCCTCCCGGCCATGCCGCCGCATCTCCATGCAGTAGTGGAGGATCTGGCCCAGGGCCTGCCGGGTGGCGGGATCGCCGGCATCGGACTTCGCCTCGATGAGTTCCCCGTCTACCAGGAGATCGGTCTTGTACGGGCCGACATGGGTGCACACCGCCTCCGCCCTCCTTCCCAGCCAGTTGAGGTACTCCTCGACAAGAACTCCCTCCCTCCGTGCAGCGAAGAGGTCATGCTCGGGCTTCCTCACGGGGTACCTGCCGCGTTTGGCTGTCTCGGGAGGAAGATCGACGGTGATGCTCTTGTCGAACGTCGTCGTCAAACTCGTGGAGTGGCTGGGCGCCATCTCCTCTGTGATGACGCCCAGCGCCTCGAGCACGGATTCGGAGCGTGCGTCATCGAGTAGCTGCGTTCGCCGCATGTCGTACGTCTCCGCGTACCCGAGAACCGCATTGATTGGCGCGTACGGGATATCCGGCTCTTCCGATCTGAGGGTGTAGCA
>NZ_KV824349.1:0-1599 GCF_001816045.1 Kytococcus sp. HMSC28H12 | reverse complement strand
CCGCGCTGCAGTTCGCCTGCACCCAGGTGGTGCCCCGCCTGGCGCAGACGCCGGGCGAGATGGACGCCGTGCTCCACGCCCTGGACGGCGGGTACACCCCGGCCGGGCCCAGCGGCTCGCCCCTGCGCGGGCTGGTCAACGTGCTGCCCACGGGCCGCAACTTCTACTCGGTGGACCCCAAGGCCATCCCCAGCCAGCTGGCCTACCAGACGGGTACGGCCATGGCCACCTCGCTCGTGGAGCGGGCGCTGGCGGACTCCGGGGAGTACCCCGAGTCGGTGGGGCTCTCGGCCTGGGGCACCTCGGCCATGCGCACCTCGGGCGACGACATCGGCGAGGTGCTCGCGCTCCTCGGCGTCACGCCGGTGTGGGACGAGCAGTCCCGTCGCGTGGTGGGGCTGGAGCCCATCGGCCTGGAGGAGCTGGGGCGCCCCCGCATCGACGTCACGGTGCGCATCTCGGGCTTCTTCCGCGACGCCTTCCCGCACGTCATCGACCTGCTGGACGACGCGGTGGCCCTGGTGGTGGACCTCGACGAGCCCGAGGAGATGAACTTCCCCCGCAAGCACGCCCTGGCCGACCTCGCCGAGCACGGCGACGCCCGGCGCGCGAGGACGCGCGTGTTCGGCTCCAAGCCGGGCACCTACGGCGCCGGCCTGCTGCAGGTGATGGAGTCCGGCACCTGGCGGGACGACGCCGACCTGGCCGAGGTGTACACCACCTGGGGCGGGTACGCCTACGGCCGTGACCTGGACGGCGCCCCGGCGCGCGAGGACATGGAGCGCAACTACCGCCGCATCACCGTGGCGGCCAAGAACGTGGACAACCGCGAGAGCGACATCCTCGACTCCGACGACTACTTCCAGTACCACGGCGGCATGGTGGCCACCGTGCGGGCGCTCACCGGCACGGCACCGGCCGCGTACGTGGGTGACTCCACCTCGCCGGACGTGGTGCGCACCCGCACCCTGGCCGAGGAGACCTCCCGCATCTTCCGGGCCCGCGTGGTCAACCCGCGGTGGATCTCCGCCATGCAGCGCCACGGCTACAAGGGCGCCTTCGAGCTGGCCGCCACCGTGGACTACCTCGTGGGCTTCGACGCCACGAGCCACGTGGTGCCGGACTGGATGTACGAGCAGACCGCCCGCTCCTACGTGCTCGACGAGGAGAACCGCGCCTTCATGACCCACGCCAACCCCTGGGCGCTGCGCGGCATCATCGAGAAGCTGCACGAGGCCGCCGAGCGTGGCCTGTGGGAGGAGCCGGACGCCGAGCTCCTGCAGCAGATGCAGCAGGTGTACCTCGACGTCGAGGGCGACCTGGAGGAGTGATGGAACCACCCCGCCCCACTCCCCGCATCGGGGACCCCAGCTCCGCGGCGCAGCGGGCCGCCGACCCCTCCGGCTGGTCGATGGGGGAGCAGGTGCGCGCCGCGCTGGAGGACGTGCTGGGCGCCCGGCGTGACATCCGCCGGTTCCGCCCCGACCCGGTGCCCGAGGAGCTGGTGCGCGAGGTGCTCGCCGCCGGGCACGCAGCGCCGTCGGTGGGGCACTCCCAGCCGTGGCGCTTCGTGGTGGTCCGCGACCCGGCCACCCGCGA
>NZ_KV824348.1:0-2521 GCF_001816045.1 Kytococcus sp. HMSC28H12 | reverse complement strand
CGACGAGGTGGTGGGGCACGAGCCCACCGACCTGTTCGACCAGGACTCCGACGACGACACCCAGGTGGTGGACATCGCCGACCTGCCGGACACCGCCGACGGCGCGCACGCGCTGGGTGACGACGAGGCCGTCGAGCGCGACGAGGACGAGGACCGCGAGGCCGCCCCGGCCGCCGTGCACACCCTCGAGGACGAGGGCGACGAGTCCGACGCCACGACCGACTCCGAGACCGAGCTGCGCACCGTCGACGGCACGGACACCACCGTGCGCAGCACCACCGTGGACGAGCACACCGACGGCCCGCGCGACGCCGTGGTGCAGGACCCCGACGGCGCCCTGACCGATCTCGACCCGGACGACGAGATCACCGTGGCCGGCGAGCACGACCACGCCGCGGCCCCGCTGGCCGACACCGACCCCGACGACGACCCGAGCGACATCGAGGCCGGCACCAGCACCGACCCGGGCGAGCTGCACAGCATCGAGGCCGAGGACGCCGACGACATCGAGTTCCCGGACTACCGCGAGCCCGGCACCGAGGACGCGCAGGACGAGGAGCTCACCGACTTCGTGGGCCCCGGCGGTGACGACGACACCCTGCCGGCCGACACCACCGGTCAGGACGTGCCCACCACCGCCGGCGGCGACGACGACCTGGTCTCCGACGAGGACGACTGGGACGACGTGCAGCCCACCGACGAGCGCGAGGCCGTGGAGCCCGGCACCGTGGACGCCCCCGAGGCCGACTTCCCCGAGGACGACCAGCTGCCCGACGTGGCCCCGTCCACCTGGGGCACCGAGGACGACGCCGCCGAGGGCGAGGAGCCGGTCGCGGCCGACCCGGAGGACGCCTCCCCGGTGGTGGCCACCTCCACCCAGGAGTGGCTGGGCCGCGGCGAGCTGCCGGCCGGCATGGACGCCGACGAGCTGGACCCGTACTCCGACTGGCAGGAGCGCCGCTGAGGCAGCCCCCGCCCCACCCGCGCCGAGCCCGTGCCCCCTCAGGGGGTGCGGGCTCGGCGGCGTCCCGGGGCACTCGGCGCCCCTGCGAGAATGCGGCCATGGTCGATCTCTCCACGCTGCAGCCCGCCCTCGCCCTCGGCCCGCTCGACGGCCGCTACCGCCGCCAGGCCGCCCCGCTGGTGGACCACCTCTCGGAGGCCGCCCTCAACCGCATGCGCCTGCACGTGGAGGTGGAGTGGGTGCTGCACCTGACCGACGCGCGGGTGTTCGACGGCATCGAGCCGTTCACCGACCAGGAGCGCGCGGCGCTGCGCAGCATCGTCACCGACTTCGACGGCGACGACATCGCGGCGCTGGCGGAGATCGAGAAGGAGACCGTCCACGACGTCAAGGCCGTGGAGTACCACCTCAAGAAGCACCTGGCGGGCGTGCTGGCCGGCCGCGGCGAGGACCAGGTCGCGCGAATGACCGAGCTGGTGCACTTCGCCTGCACCAGCGAGGACATCAACAACCTGTCCTACGCGCTGATGATCCAGGGCGCCGTGCGCGACGTGTGGCTGCCGGCCGCATCGGGCGTGGTCGACCAGCTGGCCGCGATGGCGCGCGACCTGCGCGACGTGCCGCTGCTGAGCCGCACCCACGGCCAGACCGCCACGCCGAGCACCATGGGCAAGGAGCTGGCCGTGCTCGCCCACCGCCTGGGCCGGCAGGTGCGCCGCATCGAGGGCGCCGAGTACCTGGGCAAGATCAACGGCGCCACCGGCACCTACGGGGCGCACGTGGTGGCCGTGCCCGGCGCCGACTGGGTGGAGCTCTCCCGCACCTTCGTGGAGCGCCTGGGGCTGGACTGGAACCCGCTGACCACGCAGATCGAGAGCCACGACTGGCAGGCCGAGGTGTACGCCGACGTGGCGCGCTTCAACCGCGTGCTGCACAACCTCTGCACGGACGTGTGGACCTACATCTCGATGGCGTACTTCGCCCAGGTGCGCGGGCAGGGCACGGTCGGGTCCTCGACCATGCCGCACAAGGTGAACCCCATCCGCTTCGAGAACGCCGAGGCCAACCTCGAGGTGAGCAACGCGCTGCTGGACGTGCTGGCCTCCACGCTGGTGACCAGCCGCCTGCAGCGCGACCTCACGGACTCCTCCATGCAGCGCAACATCGGGGTGGCGCTGGGCCACTCGATGCTGGCGCTGGACAATGTGCGCAAGGGCCTAGACGGGCTGGACGCCGTGCCGGAGCAGATGGCCAAGGACCTCGACGCCAACTGGGAGGTGCTCGGCGAGCCGGTGCAGTCCACGATGCGCGCGCTGGCCGCCCAGGGCGTGCCCGGCATGGAGCAGCCGTACGAGCGCCTCAAGGAGCTGACCCGCGGCCGCCGCGTGGACGGCGACGCGATGCGGGAGTTCATCCGCGGGCTGGGCCTGCCGGCCGAGGACGAGGAGCGCCTGGTGGAGCTCACGCCGGCCACGTACACGGGCCTGGCCTCGCAGCTGGTGGACCGCCTGGTGACGCCGAGCGAGGCCGCTGGGCGCGAGGGCTGAGCGGCCCGCC
>NZ_KV824347.1:0-7533 GCF_001816045.1 Kytococcus sp. HMSC28H12 | reverse complement strand
CGGTGGCGGTGACGCCCAGGGCCGGCGGCAGGTCGCGGCGCTGCCCCATCGCCTTGAGGGTGCTGGCCACGCCCAGCAGCAGCGCCCACAGGGCCCCGACGGCGGCCAGCCCGGCGAGCACGCCGACGACCACGGCCCACCAGGAGGACGCGCCCCCGGCCAGGTCGCGCAACGGGGCGGCGCTGGCCACGATGCCCTCCGGTCGCAGGCGCGCCAGCAGGGTCACCGCCACCGCGGCGTAGAGCACCAGCACAGTGCCCAGGCCCCACGCGACGGCCCGCGGGACGGTGCGGCGCGGCTCGACCACCTGGTCGCCCAGGGTGGCGATGCGGGCGTACCCGGCGAACGCGAAGAAGAGCAGCCCGGCGCCCTGCAGCAGCCCGTGCGGCGAGGGACGGCCCGGCACCACCGCGGCATCGCGGGTGGGGGTCCACAGGGTGGGGTCCGGCGGCAGGAACCACGAGACGAGCAGGGTGCCCACGATGCCCAGGAGCACCAGCCCCACCACCACGCGCGCCACCCGGGCCGACCGCACGACGCCGCCGAGCGTGACGGCCGTGAGCGCGACCACGGCGAACACCCCGAGCAGCTGCTCCCGGCCGGGCCACAGGTAGGAGCCGGCCACCATCGCCATCGCGGCGCAGGAGGCGGTCTTGCCGACGACGAAGCACCACCCGGCGAGGTAGCCCCAGAACGGGGAGAGCCGCTCCCGGCCGTAGAGGTAGGTGCCCCCGGCCCCCGGGTGGCGGGCGGCGAGCTGGGCACTGGAGCTGGCGTTGCACCAGGCCACGAGCGCGGCCACGGCCAGAGCGGGCAGCAGCCACGCGCCCGCGGCGGCGGTGGCCGGGCCCCAGACCCCGAACACCCCCGCGCCCACCATGGCCGCCAGGCCGATGGTGAGCGCGTCGAGAAAGGTCAGGCGCCGGGCGCTCACTCCACCGACCGGCCGTCGGCGAGGGTGAACTCCACCGGCGTGGGCAGGGCCACGGTGCGGCTCACGGTGCACAGGCGGTCGCGCGAGGAGGCCACGGCCCGCGGCAGCACCTCGGTGGCGGCCCGGCCGGCCTCGTCCTCGGCGAAGGTCACGTCGAAGGCCGCCTGCACGTCGGTCAGGTGGTTGCCGTCCTCGTCGCGCACCTTGGTGCCCCGGGCCTCCACCACGAAGGACTCCGGCTCGGCGCGCTTGTGGGTGATGAAGTCGACGTCGATGGCCGAGCAGCCGGCCACGGCGGCCAGCAGCAGCTCCACCGGGGTGAAGTCGGCATCGCTCCCGTCCCCGATGGTGATGCTGGCGCCCCGCTCGTTGGTCACGGTGAAGGTGGCGAAGTCGGTGCGCTCCAGACGGACCGAGCGGGGGCTGGGCGGGGTCGGGGTCTCGCTGCTCATGGGGCATAGCCTGCCGCACATGGAGCCCGACGCGAAGACCGCCTCGCCCACCGGCCCGAGCGTGACCAGGGCCTCGGCCGCCGCCACCCTGGGCGGCCTCCACCGGTACGCCGACGCCGGCCCGGTGGACGTGCGTCCCTCCGAGCCCGGCCGGGGCCGGCTCCTGCTGGTGCGCCACGGCGAGACCGCGTGGTCCCGGGCCGGCCGGCACACCGGGCTCACCGACCTGCCCCTCACCGGGGCCGGACGCGCCGCGGTCGGCGGCCTGCCCGACCTGCTCGCGGAGTACGACCTGGTGCACGTGCGCTGCTCCCCGCTGCAGCGCGCCACCGAGACCGCCCGCCTGGCCGGCCTGGAGCCCGACGCGCTGGACGCCGACCTCGTGGAGTGGGACTACGGCGCCGAGGAGGGCCGCACCACCGCCCAGGCGCAGGCCGAGGGCCGCCCCGGGTGGACCGTCTTCGACGGCGTGCCACCGGGCGAGACCCCCGGCGAGACGGTGGAGATGGTGGCCGCCCGGGCCAGCCGGGTGCTGGGGCGGGTGTGGCGCCACCTGGAACACGGCGACGTGGTGCTCGTGGGGCACGGGCACCACCTGCGCGTGCTGGCCGCGGTGTACCTGCGCCAGACGCCCTACCTGGCCGACGCCCTGGAGCTCGAGGCCGGCAGCCTGAGCGTGCTCGGGCACCACCGCACCACGCCCACCGTCCACCGGTGGAACCTGGCGCCCTGAGCGGGTCTCAGGCGGGCAGCTCCCACTGGTCCACCGGCTGGTGGGTGGCGTTGGCCTCCCAGTACAGGCGCGTCATCTCGGTGAGCGCCGCGTCGCGGTCCAGGCCGCGGGCCTCCAGCCGCTCGACGGCCTGCACCTGCCAGGTGGCGCCGTTGGTGCGCTTCTCGCAGCGGCGCCGCACCGTGCCCAGGTAGGTGTCGGCGTCCTCGGAGGTGGTGCCCCCGGAGACCAGGCCGGCGTGCGCCAGCGGCAGCAGGTGCTCGGCCACCAGCTCGGTCACCGGCATCGTGCCGGTGGTGCCCGGCCAGGCCAGCTCCGCCTCGATGCCGTGCTCGGCCGCGGCGTAGAAGTTGCGCTCCGCCTCGGCGTGGCTGAAGCCCAGCCACGGCTCGGGGGTGGTGTCCACCAGGGTGCGCAGCAGCCCGTAGTAGAGCGCGCAGTTGGCCATCGTGTCCGCCGCAGTCGGGCCCGCCGGCAGCACGCGGTTCTCCACGCGCAGGTGCGGCACGCCGTCGACCACGTCGTAGATGCCGCGGTTCCAGCGCCACACCGTGCCGTTGTGCAGCATCAGGCGCGGCAGCTTGGGGGCCCGCCCCTTGCCGGCCCCGGAGCGGTCGCTGCTCGGACCACCCTCGGTGGAGGGCAGCTCGAACAGCTCGGGCAGCAGGCCCGGGTAGGAGCCGATGTTCTCCCGGAACAGGTCGGCCGGGGTGGCGATCCAGTCGCGCCCGAACAGGGCCCGGGACTTCACCCCCTGGTTGCGCAGCTCCGGCGTGCGCGTGTCCATCATCTGCTCGAAGAGCGGGATGCGGGTCTCGGCCCACAGCCGTTTGCCGAACAGGAAGGGCGAGTTGGCACCCACCGCCACCTGCACGGCGGCCACCAGCTGGGCGGCGTTCCAGAAGGTGGCGAACCTCTCCGGCGAGACCTGCCGGTGCAGCTGCAGCGAGGTGGCCGCGGCGCCGGGGGCGATGGTCTCGGTGTACTGCTTGACTCGCTCCCCGGTGGGGCCGGTGATGTCGATGGTGGCGCCCTCGCCGCGCTCCTTGAGCAACGCGTTCTCCAGGGCCCGGTAGCGCGAGCCGGCGGAGATCCACTCCCCTACCAGGTGCTCCTCGCGCAGCGTGGGCAGGATGCCGATGGGCACCATGCGGCAGCCCTCGGCGTCGGCCGCGTCGTGCGCCTCCTGCAGGTGGTGCAGCACCACGTGCTCCAGCGACGGCGAGGCACCCGTGGCCACCGGGCGCGGCTCCACGTTCACCTCGATGTTGAAGCGCGCCAGCTCGGACTGGAAGTGCTCCCCCAGGTGCCCCAGCACCGCCTCGTTGTTGAGGGAGGGCTGCATGTCGGCGTCCACGAGGTTGAGCTCCATCTCGATCCCGATCTTGGGGAAGGTGGAGTCGAACTCTGCGTGCGCGAGCAGCCAGGTGAAGGTCTCCAGCTCGTGGTTGACCTCCTCGCGGAACCGCACCCGGTCCGCCGAGGAGTACTCGGTCTTCTCGACCTCTGCGCCCATGGTCCTGCCTTTCGCCGTGCGGGGCTCCATCCAAGCACGTGGGACCGGCCACCACAGGGTGGCCGGTCCCACGTGACGGGGGCGCCGTCCCGCGCCGGCAGGGACCCGGACAGGGCCCCTGCCGCGCAGCAGGTCAGTCCTCGAAGGCCTCCGGCGGCGGGCACGAGCAGACCAGGTTGCGGTCGCCGTACACGCCGTCGATGCGGCGCACCGGCGGGAAGTACTTGGTCGCCGGGTTCACGCCGGCCGGGTACACGGCCTCGGCGCGGGTGAACGAGTACGGCCAGTCGCCGGCCATCGAGCGGGCGGTGTACGGGGCGTGGCGCAGCACCGAGTCGTCGGCGTCGCCCTGCTGGCCCACCGCGTCGATCTCGGCCTTGATGGCCACCATCGCGTCCACGAAGCGGTCCAGCTCGTCGAGCGACTCCGACTCCGTCGGCTCCACCATGAGCGTGCCGGAGACCGGGAAGGACATGGTCGGGGCGTGGAAGCCGTAGTCGATGAGGCGCTTGGCCACGTCGTCCACGGTGACGCCGGTGTCCTTGGTGATCTGGCGCAGGTCGAGGATGCACTCGTGGGCCACGAGGCCCTCGTTGCCCGTGTAGAGCACCGGGTAGTGCTCGTCGAGGCGCTTGGCCAGGTAGTTGGCCGAGAGGATGGCCACGCGGGTGGCCTTCTTCAGGCCGGCCGAGCCCATCATGCGGATGTACGCCCACGGGATCGGCAGGATGCTCGCCGAGCCCCACGGGGCCGCGGCGATGGGGCCGACCCCGGTGGCCGGGCCGGCGCCGGGCACCAGCGGGTGGTTGGGCAGGAAGGGCGCCAGGTGCTCGCGCACGCCGATCGGGCCCACGCCCGGACCGCCACCACCGTGCGGGATGGTGAAGGTCTTGTGCAGGTTGAGGTGGCTGACGTCCGAGCCGAACTTGCCCGGACGGGCCACGCCGATGAGGGCGTTGAGGTTGGCGCCGTCGACGTAGACCTGGCCGCCGGCGTCGTGCACCAGGCCGCACAGGTCGGCGATGGTGTCCTCGAACACGCCGTGCGTGGACGGGTAGGTCACCATGATGGCGGCCAGCTGGGGGCCGTGCTTCTCCACCTTGGCGCGCAGGTCGTCCATGTCGATGTCGCCGCCCTCGGCGGTCTTCACCACGACCACCTTCATGCCGGCCATGACCGCCGAGGCCGCGTTGGTGCCGTGCGCGGAGGCCGGGATGAGGCAGACGTCGCGGTGCTCCTGGCCCTGGGAGGCGTGGTAGGCGCGGATGGCCATGAGGCCGGCCAGCTCGCCCTGCGCACCGGAGTTGGGCTGCAGCGAGACGGCGTCGTAGCCGGTGATGTCGCACAGCCACTGGCTCAGCTCGTCCATGAGGGCACGGATGCCCTCGGAGTGCTCCGCCGGGGCGAAGGGGTGCAGGTTGGCGAACTCCGGCCAGGTGATGGGCTCCATCGCCGTGGTGGCGTTGAGCTTCATGGTGCAGGAGCCCAGCGGGATCATGCCGCGGTCCAGCGCGTAGTCGCGCTCGGAGAGCTCGCGCAGGTAGCGCAGCATCTGGGTCTCCGAGCGGTGCACGTGGAAGACCTCGGGGGTGAGGAAGTCGCTGGTGCGCTGCAGCTGCTGCGGCCAGGTGAGCTCCATCGCCGGGCCGAGGCGGTCGGCCAGCGAGACGCCGAAGGCCTCGGCGACGACCTCGAGGTCGGCCGAGAGCGTGGTCTCGTCCACGCTCACCAGCACCGTGTCCTCGTCCTGCTTCCACAGCAGCACGCCCTCGCGGCGGGCGGCGGCCACGATGTTGCCGGCCTGGCCCGGCACGCGGACGGCCAGGGTGTCGAAGTAGTCCTCGTGCACGACCTCCAGGCCGGCCGAGGAGAGGGAGCCGGCCAGGCGGCGGGCCTTGCCGTGCACGTCGCGGGCGATGGAGCGCAGCCCCTGCGGGCCGTGCCACACCGCGTACATGGAGGCGATGACCGCCAGCAGCACCTGGGCGGTGCAGATGTTGGAGGTGGCCTTCTCGCGACGGATGTGCTGCTCGCGGGTCTGCAGGGCCAGGCGGTAGGCCACCTTGCCCTCGTCGTCCTTGGAGACGCCCACGAGGCGGCCCGGCAGGGTGCGCTCGAGGCCGGAGCGGACGGCCATGAAGCCGGCGTGCGGGCCACCGAAGCCCATCGGCACGCCGAAGCGCTGGGTGGTGCCCACCACCACGTCGGCGCCCCACTCGCCGGGGGGCGTGAGCAGGGTGAGGGCCAGCAGGTCCGCGGCGGCGGTCACCAGGGCGCCGGCCTCGTGGACGGCCTCGGCCAGGGCCGACCAGTCGCGGATCGCACCGTCCACGGCCGGGTACTGCACGATGACGCCGAACACGTCGCGGTCGCCGGCGGCGGCGCGCAGGCCCTCGACGGAGTCCACGCCCGCCAGGTCGGCCACGACCACCGGGATGCCCAGCGGCTCGGCGCGGGTCTCGGTGACGGCGATGGACTGCGGCAGCAGGCCGGAGTCCAGCAGCAGCACGGCGGAGTTGTCCTTGGCGCCCACCTTGGCGGTGCGGCGCATCACCGTCATCGCCTCGGCCACAGCGGTGCCCTCGTCGAGCAGGGAGGCCCCGGCGGTGGTGAGGCCCGACAACTCGGAGCACATGGTCTGGAAGTTCAGCAGCGCCTCGAGGCGGCCCTGGGAGATCTCCGGCTGGTAGGGCGTGTACGCGGTGTACCAGGCCGGGTTCTCCAGGATCTTGCGCAGGATCACCGGCGGGGTGTGGGTGCCGTAGTAGCCCAGGCCGATCATGGAGCGGGCCACGGTGTTGCGCTCGGCGTAGGCGCGCAGCTCGGCGGTGGCGGCCTGCTCGGTGGGGGCCGCCGACATCGGCAGCTGCTCGTCGCCCTGGATGGCGCCCGGTACGGCCTTGGCGATGATGGCGTCCAGCGAGGGCTGGCCGATCACCTCGAGCATGTGGGCCACGTCCTCGTCGCGGGGGCCGATGTGGCGCCCCACGAAGTCGGGCTCGTGGTGCAGGCCCAGCTCGTCGCTGGCGTCGAACACGGGGGCCTCGGTGGCCTCGTGCGCGGGGGTGGGCGTGGTGCCGTCGGGAACCAAGGGTCCTCCTGGAGTCGCTGCGTGGGTCACGATCTCTCCCCCTCTGTGGGCACTGGGGCCGGCCAGAGTTGCCTCACCGCGCAGGGTCCGTGGGCCTGAGAGATTCCGGGGAGGTTGCTCCTTCGGCGTCCCGGTGCGGGACTCTCCCCTGCGGGGTCGACGGCACCGGCGAGTGTATTACGTCACGCCCCCGCCGAGGAGGGTTCGGGCCCGTGCCGCCTCAGGCGCCGCGGCTCGCGCGCCGGGCGGCCAGCTCGTCGACCACGCCCTCGCGCTCGTCGGCACCGGGCAGCTCGCACAGGCTGCCCTCCACCTCGCGCCACACGCTGGAGATGGCGATGCCGAAGACGCCCTGCCCGCCGCGCACCAGGTCGATGACCTCGTCGTCGCTCGTGCACTCGTACACCGAGGCGCCGTCGGACATGAGGGTCAGCGAGGCGAGGTCGTCCGCGCCACGGTCCGCGACGGCCTCGACGGCCACCCGGATCTGCTGCAGCGAGACACCTGTGTCGAGCAGGCGCTTGATGATCTTGAGCACGACGATGTCGCGGAAGGAGTAGAGCCGCTGCGTGCCCGAGCCCTGGGCGCCTCGCACGCTGGGGCGCAGCAGGCCGGTGCGGGCCCAGTAGTCGAGCTGGCGGTAGGTGACGCCGGCGGCGGCGCAGGCCTGCGGGCCGCGGTAGCCCACCGCGTCCCGGGCAGCGGCGACCGGGTCGTCGAACAGCGGGACCTGCTCCCCCGGGTGGCCCTGCTCGGGCGGCGTCGTCGTCACGGGGGCGACGCTACTGCGCCGTCCCCGGGCAGGCA
>NZ_KV824346.1:0-5802 GCF_001816045.1 Kytococcus sp. HMSC28H12 | reverse complement strand
CCCGCAAGCGCCCCGCCCCGCCGGTGACCCCGGTGGGCGGTTCCCCCGATGCCGAGAAGGGCGCCGCACGCGGCGAGGGCCGCCAGCGCCCGGCCGCCCAGCGCGCCTCGTTCACCCCCACTCCGGTGCCCGGCCCGCTGGTGGACACCTCGGCCCTCACCGAGACCGACCAGTCCGCCTTCGGCTCGCTCGCCGAGTCCGGCGAGGTCGTGCGCACCGACGCCGACGGCACCACCACCGTGGTGGGCAGCTACCCGGGCGCGGACGCCGCCGACGCCGTGGCCTACTTCGTGCGCAAGTTCGACGAGGTCGTGGCCTCCACCGTGCTCCTGGCCCAGCGCATCCACGCCGGCAGCGTGACCGCCGCCGAGGGCCGCCAGTCCCTGGAGGCCGTGCGCACCCATCTGGCCGAGACGCCGATGGTGGGCGACTACGCCACCCTCTCCTCGGTGCTCGACGAGCTCACCGAGGCCCTGCGCGACAAGGAGCGCAGCGACCAGGCGCAGCGCGCCGAGGCCCGCGCCGAGGCCGCCGCCGAGCGCGAGAAGCTCGTGGTGGAGGCCGAGACCCTGGCCGCCACCGACCCGGCGCAGATGCAGTGGAAGGCCGCCAGCGACCGCATGCGGCACATGGTGGACGACTGGAAGGCGATGCAGCGCGCCCAGATCCGCCTGGACAAGCCCACCGAGAACGAGCTCTGGCAGCGCCTGGCCAGTGCCCGCAACACCTTCGACAAGGTGCGCAAGGCCCACTTCGCCCGGCTGGACGCCGAGCGCGACCAGGCCCGCGTGGTCAAGGAGGAGCTCGTCAAGGAGGCCCAGCGCCTGGCCACCCGCACCGACGACCCGCGCACCGCGGGGGCGTTCAAGCGCCTCATGCAGGACTGGAAGCGCGCCGGCCGCGCCCAGCGCTCGGTGGACGACGCCCTGTGGCAGCAGTTCCGCGCCGCCCAGGACCAGTTCTTCAACGCCAAGGACGCCGAGGCCGCCGCCAAGGACGAGGAGTACGCCGCCAACCTGCCCGCCAAGGAGGCCCTCCTGGCCGAGGCCGAGGCGCTGCTGCCGGTCAAGGACCTGGACACCACCAAGCGTCAGCTGCGTGGCATCCAGGAGCGCTTCGAGGCCGCCGGCATGGTGCCGCGCGCCGACGTCAAGCGCATCGAGGGCCGCATGCGCGCCGTGGAGCAGGCCGTCCGCGAGGCCGAGGACCTGCAGTGGAAGAAGACCTCGCCGGAGCACGCCCAGCGCGCCAGCCTCTTCGCCACCCAGCTGCAGGGCGCCGTGGAGGACCTGCAGGCCAAGCTGGCCAAGGCCGAGGCCGCCGGCGACGAGAAGCGCGCCGCCAAGGTGCGCAAGGAGCTGGAGACCAAGCAGGCGTGGCTCGACCAGGCGCAGCAGGGAGTGGCCGAGTTCGGCGGGGAGGCATGATGGCGCGGCTGGACCGGTTCGACACCGACGAGGTGGCCGCCGGCCTCATCGCCTACCTGGACGACTCCCCCACCCCCTTCCACGCGGTGGCCTCGGCCGCCGCGCTGCTGGAGGGTGCCGGGTTCACCGAGGTGGACGAGACGCAGGCCTTCCCCGAGGGCCCGGGGCGCCACTACCTGGTGCGCGGCGGCTCCCTCGTGGCGTGGAGCACCGAGCACCTCCCGGCCGGTGCCGGTCCGGCCACCGGCTTCCGCGTGGTGGGTGCCCACACCGACTCGCCGACGCTGCGCATCAAGCCGCGCCCGGACGTGTCCTCGGCCGGGTTCGCCCAGTTGGCGGTGGAGCCCTACGGCGGGCTCATCACCAACTCGTGGCTCGACCGCGACCTGGGCCTGGCCGGCCGGGTGACCCTGCGCGACCCGCAGGGCACCGACGGCGTGCGCACCGAGCTGCTCGACGTGGACGAGGCCCTGCTGCGCGTCTCGCGCCTGGCCATCCACCTCGACCGGGACGTGCGCGAGGGCGAGGCCCTCAACGCGCAGCGCCACCTCGTGCCGCACTGGTCGGTCTCCCCCGACGCGCCGGCCTTCACCACCTGGCTGGCCGGGCGCCTGGGCGTGGCCGAGGCGGACATCCTCGGCTGGGACCTCATGGCCTACGACCTCACCGGGGCGGCCCGCATCGGCCTGGACGGGGGCCTCATCGCCTCGGCCCGGCTGGACAACCTGGCCACCTCCTACGCGGCGGTGCGCGCCCTGCTCGATGCCGTGGGGTCGCCCGTGGGCGACGGCGCGGCCATCCCGCTCATCGCGCTGTTCGACCACGAGGAGGTCGGCTCGATGACCGAGCGCGGCGCCTTCTCCCAGCTGCTGCCGGCCGTGCTCGAGCGCATCGTGCTGGCCCGCGGCGGCGACCGCCAGGACCACCTGCGGGCGCTGGCCTCCACGGTCATCGCCTCGGGCGACATGGCGCACGCCACCCACCCCAACTACGCCGACCGCCACGAGCCCGGCCACCACATCGCCGTCAACGGCGGACCGGTGCTCAAGGTCAACACCAACGGGCGCTACGCCACCGACGGACTGGGCACGGCGGCCTTCCGCCTGGCCTGCCAGCAGGCCGGGGTGCCGATGCAGGAGTTCGTGGTGCGCTCGGACCTGCCCTGCGGCAGCACGGTGGGCCCGATGACGGCGGCACTCACCGGCTCCACCACGGTGGACTTCGGCGCCCCCACGCTGTCGATGCACAGCATCCGCGAGGTGTGCGGCACCGCCGACCAGGCCATGTACGCGGCCTGCCTGGCGGCCTTCCTCGACCCCGCCTGAGGGCCGTCCGGCCCCGCCCCCGTGACCCGCGTCGCCCTCAGGCGGCGCGGGTCACGGAGTAGATGCCGCGGATCTGCTTGAGCGTGGACACCACGTGGTCGAGATAGTCCACCTCGGCCAGCTCGAACTCCAGCCGACCGTAGGCGGTGCGCCCGTCCGGGGAGGAGAAGGCCACGTCGGAGAGCACCAGCCCCAGCTCGGCGGTCACCCGCATCACGTCGGCCAGCAGCCCCTCCCGGTCGAGTCCCTCCATGACCAGGCGCGCGGTGAACGCGCCCCGCGGTCGTTCGTCCCAGGCCACACGCACCATCCTCTCCGGGCTCTGCACGAGCTGCTCCACGTTCGGGCAGTCACGGCGGTGCACCGAGACGCCACGGCCCGTGGTCACGTAGCCCACGATGTCGTCGCCCGGCACCGGCGCGCAGCACACCGCCAGGTGGCTCCACACGTCGTCCGAGCCCACGATGTGCACCGGTGCCTCGCCGGGGTGACGACGACGCGTCGGCGCGGCCACGGCATCGGCGGGAACCAGCGGCTCGGGCTCCTCCATGCCGTGGGCCTGGCGCAGCAGCTCGATGACGTGCTCCACCGAGGCACGCCGCTCCCCCACGGCCTGGAACACGCCGTCCCGGTCGTGCACGCTGAGCTTCTCCACCACCGGCTGCAGGGCCTCCGGGCGGGTCCACTGCTTGACCGGCAGGTCGGCCTTGCGCAGGGCGCGCACGAGCATGTCGTGGCCGGCGGCGGTCATTTCCGCCTTGCGCTCCCGGCTGAACCACTGCTTGATCTTGGACCGGGCCCGGGGCGTGGCCACGAAGGTGAACCAGTCGCGCGAGGGGCCGGCCCCCTCGCCCTTGGCAGTGAGGATCTCCACCGAGTCGCCGTTGGCCAGCTGGGTGTCCAGCGGCACCATCCGGCCGTTGACCGTGGCGCCCACCGCCTTGTGCCCCACGTCGGTGTGGATGGCGTAGGCCATGTCCACCGGGGTCGAGCCCTGGGCCAGCGACACGATCTTGCCCTTGGGCGTGAAGACGAAGACTTCCGGGGAGGAGATCTGGAAGCGCAGCGTGTCCATGAAGTCCTCGCTGCTGGCGTCCACCGCGAGGTCCATGGTCTCCCGGAGCCACGAGAGGTCCTGGGTGGAGCGCTGCGGCTGCCCGCCCTGCTTGTAGCGCCAGTGCGCGGCCACGCCGTACTCGGCCAGGCGGTGCATGTCGTGCGTGCGGATCTGGATCTCCACCGGCTTGCCGCCGGTGCCCATCACCGTGGTGTGCAGCGACTGGTAGCCGTTGCCCTTGGGGGTGGCGATGTAGTCCTTGATGCGGTTGGGCAGCGGGGTGAACATCGAGTGCACCAGGCCCAGGGCGTGGTAGCAGTCCGAGACGTCCTGCACGAGGATGCGCAGGGCCACGAGGTCGTGGATGTCCTCGAAGGCCCGGCCGCGCACCGTCATCTTCTGGTAGATCGACCAGTAGTGCTTCTCGCGCCCGGTGATGACGCCCGGCAGCCGGGCCTCGGCCATGGCGCCCTCGAGGCGCTGGCGGATCTCCCCCAGGTACTTCTCGCGCTCCGGCGCGGCGGCGGCCACCTGCCGCACCACGGCCTCGTACACCTCGGGCTGGCTGAAGCGGAAGGACAGGTCCTCCAGCTCCCACTTGACGGCGTTCATGCCCAACCGGTGCGCCAGCGGGGTGTAGATGTCCAGGGTCTCCACGGCCTTGCGGCGGGCACTGGCCGCCGAGACGTAGCGCCAGGTGCGCGCGTTGTGCAGCCGGTCGGCCAGCTTGATGACCAGCACCCGGATGTCCTTGGACATGGCCACGACCATCTTGCGCACGGTCTCGGCCTGCGCACTGTCGCCGTACTCCACTTTGTCGAGCTTGGTGACGCCGTCCACGAGCAGGGCGATCTCCGGGCCGAAGTCGGCCTCCAGCTGCTCCTGGCTGTAGGGCGTGTCCTCCACCGTGTCGTGGAGCAGGGCGGCGGCCACCGTGGAGGCGTCCATACCGAGGTCGGCCAGCAGGCCGGCCACGGCCACCGGGTGGGTGATGTACGGGTCCCCGCTCTTGCGGACCTGGCCCTCGTGCGCCCGGGCGGCGACCTGGTAGGCGCGTTCCACCACCGAGAGGTCGGCCTTGTCGCCGCGCTGGCGCAGGCGGCGCATGAGGGGGGCCAGCTCGGGGGTGTCGGTGCGGGAGGTCCCCAGTCGGGCCAGGCGTTCGCGCACGGTCCAGCCCGTCGTGGGGCGCGTCTGCTGGCTCATGTCGGGATGATACGCGGCGTCACACCCTCACCGGTGCCGACGTGACGCAACGGACAGGGCCCCGCCGGCGAGTGCCGGCAGGGCCCTGGGTGCGGTGGGGTGGTCTCACTCCTGGACGAGCAGGCTCACCACGTCCACCCCCACGTCCTCGAGCGCGGCGCGACCGTCGAGGAAGCCGAGCTCCAGCACCACCTCGACGCCGGCGACCTCCGCCCCGGCCTCGCGCACGAGCTGCACGCAGGCGGCCGCGGTGCCGCCGGTGGCCAGCACGTCGTCCACCACGAGCACGCGGTCACCGGGCTGCAGGGCGCCGGTGTGCACCTCGATGGTGGCCGTGCCGTACTCGAGGGTGTAGCTGGCCGAGAGGGTCTCGCCGGGCAGCTTGCCGGCCTTGCGCACGGGCACGAAGCCCACGCCCATCGCATAGGCCATGGCCGCGCCCAGGATGAACCCCCTGGCCTCGATGCCCACCACGACGTCCACCGACCCGGCGCGGCGGCGCACCACGTCGTGCACCACCGCACGGCTGGCGTGCGGGTCGCGCAGCAGCGGGGTGAAGTCCTTGAACACCACGCCCGGCTGCGGGAAGTCCGGGATGTCGTCGAGGCGCGAGGCCACGAGCTCGGTGAGGGCCTCGCCCTGCGGCAGCTCCTCGGCGCCCTGGGCGCCGTGCACCGGGGCGCTCACTGGGAGCCCCAGGCGGCGGGGTGGCGGGGACGACCGGTGGCGATGGTGCGCCCCTCACCCGTGGAGGGGGCCCCGGCGGCCACCGGCACGGCGGTCGTCG
>NZ_KV824345.1:0-13388 GCF_001816045.1 Kytococcus sp. HMSC28H12 | reverse complement strand
GGGCGCACACCACGTGGTGTGCGCCCCTCCTCGTCACGGCCGGGTGGCCGGGCGCCGCGTCAGTCGGCCTGCTTGTCCTGGCCGCGCTGCCAGCGGATGCCGGCCTCGATGAAGCCGTCGATGTCGCCGTCGAACACGTTCTGGGTGTTGCCCACCTCGTGGCCGGTGCGCAGGTCCTTGACCATCTGGTAGGGGTGCAGCACGTAGGAGCGCATCTGGTCGCCCCAGCTGGCCTTGATGTCACCGGCCAGCTCCTTGCGCTCCGCGGCCTCCTCGGCCTTGCGGATGAGCAGCAGGCGCGACTGCAGCACGCGCAGCGCGGCGGCGCGGTTCTGGATCTGCGACTTCTCGTTCTGCATCGAGACCACCACACCGGTGGGGATGTGGGTCATGCGCACGGCGGAGTCGGTGGTGTTCACCGACTGCCCACCGGGGCCCGAGGAACGGAACACGTCCACCTTGATCTCGTTCTCCGGGATCTCGATGGAGTCGGTCTGCTCGATGACGGGCACCACCTCCACCGCGGCGAAGGAGGTCTGCCGGCGGCCCTGGTTGTCGTAGGGCGAGATGCGCACGAGGCGGTGCGTGCCGCCCTCGACGGCGAGGTTGCCGTAGGCGTAGGGCACGTTCACCTCGAAGGTGACCGACTTGAGGCCGGCCTCCTCGGCGTAGGAGGTGTCGAGCACCTTGGTGGGGTACTCGTGGCGCTCGGCCCAGCGCAGGTACATGCGCATGAGCATCTCGGCGAAGTCCGCGGCGTCCACGCCTCCGGCACCGGCGCGGATGGTGATGACGGCCTCGCGCTCGTCGTACTCGCCGGAGAGCAGCGTGCGCACCTCGAGCTTCTCCACCGCGGCCTGGATGGAGGCGAGCTCCTTCTCGGCCTCGGCGCGGGTCTCGGCGTCGGACTCCTCCTCGGCCATCTCCACGAGCACCTCGAGGTCGTCGATGCGCGCGTCCATGCCCTCCACGCGCTCGACCTCACCGCGCACGCGGGACATGGCCGAGGAGACCTTCTGGCCGTTCTCCGGGTCGTCCCAGAGGTCCGGCGCGCTGGACTGCTCCTCCAGGTCGGCCAGCTGCTCCTTCAGCTTCGGCAGGTCGATGACCTCCCGCACCGACTCCATGGTCGTGCGGAGTTCCCGGATCTCTTGCGCAAAGTCGACAGCCACAGCGGGGCAGTCTACGCGGTGCGCCGCCGCCCCTCCCCCGTCGAACGACGGCGCGGCCCGGGATCACCTCGGGGTGGGTGCTCCCGGGCCGCGTCGGATGGGGGTCGGTCCCTCAGAACTCGAAGACCAGCCGCGCCGGCACCGACCCGGAGAGCACCTCCTCGAAGCACTCGTTGACGTCCTCGAGGCGCCGCGACTGCGCGATGACCGTGGTGCGCCCCATGGCGTGCAGCTCGAAGCACTCCGCCAGGTCGTTGCGGGTGCCCACCAGCGAGCCGTGCACGCTGATGCCCCGCAGGACCGTCTCGAACACCGGCAGGGTCAGCTGGTTGTCGGCCGGCAGCCCCACCAGCACCAGGCGACCGGTGGGGTTGAGGGCGGCGTGCGCGGCCGCCATCGCGGCCGGGCTGGGCACCGTCACCAGGGCGATGTCGGCACCACCCAGCGCACCCACCTGCTGCCCGAGGTCGCCACGGGCGTCCACCGCGTGGTCGGCGCCCAGCTGCTCGGTGGCCAGGTTCAGTTTCTCGTCGGTGACGTCCGCGGCGATGGTGCGGCACCCGAAGGTCCTGGCGTACTGCAGACCCAGATGGCCCAGGCCGCCGGTGCCCACGACGAGCACCGACTCCGCCGGCTGCGGACGGGCCGACTTCAGGGCCGCGTAGGTGGTCACACCCGCGCAGGTGATGGGCGCGGCGTCGAAGGCGCTCACCCCCTCGGGCACGCGGACCACGTGGGAGGCGTACCCGATCGCGTGCTCGGCGTACCCACCGTCGATGGTGTAGCCCATGTACTCCGGGGAGGTGCAGTAGGTCTCGTGCCCACCCACGCAGTAACGGCACCGGCCGCAGGCCCGCCCCAGCCAGGGCAGGGCCACGCGCTGCCCCACCATCGCGGAGTCCACGCCCTCGCCGACCTCCTCGACGATGCCGACCCCCTCGTGGCCGGGGATGAGCGGCGTCTTGGGCTTGACCGGCCAGTCACCGCGCGCGGCGTGGATGTCGGTGTGGCACAGCCCGCTGGCCTCGATGCGGACCCGCACCTGCCCGGCGGTGGGCTCGGGGAGGTCGAGTTCACGGATCTCCAGCGGGGCGTTCAGGGCGGGGACGACGGCAGCCTTCACAGCACTCTCCCTTGGTGGGTGGACGGTGGCCCCCACGGACCACCTCCTCCGACCGTAGCGCTGTCACCGCCCCCGGCCCACCGAGCACGAACCGGGGCCCGCACCAGTGGTGCGGGCCCCGGGACGGGCGTGACGCGAGTGCGTCGTGCGGGTGTCAGCCGATGCGGAACGCGGAGCGCTGCAGCATGGGCATGACCTCGCGGCGGACGGCGGCGGCCGAGTAGCCCTTGGGACGACCGGAACGGTTGGTGGAGACGGCCATGCAGGCGTCCATGACCTTGGCCTGGCCGTCCAGGAGCAGGTTGCTCTGCTCGTCGTAGGGGCGCCCGGTCATCATGAACGCCATGCGACGCCAGCCGTCACGCGAGGTGAACGACATGGCGCTGGAGCCGAAGCCACCACCGTCGTGGCCGTACACCTTGCCCTTGCCGGTCCAGACGTCGTCGAGCACGAACACGCCGTAACCGGCCTGGGCCTCCTTGGCCGCACCCACCGGGGTGATCATGCGGTCCACCATCGTCCTGGACAGCACCTTGTGGCGCATGAGCAGCGCCCAGAAGTCGGTGATGTCCGCGGAGGTGGCCATCGCGGCGGCCGAGGCCGAGAAGATGGAGAGGTTGTTCTTCTCCAGACGCTCCTTGCGCTTGCCCAGGATGGCCACGTCCTCCAGCTGGAGCTTGGGGTTCTCGACCTTGGCGGAGTTGAACAGGAACGTCTGGTTCATGTTCATGCGGGTGTAGATGCGCTCACGCAGGACCTTGTCGATGGGCTTGCGGTAGACCTTCTCCAGCATCATGCCCAGCACCACGTAGCCGGTGTTGGAGTAGGACCAGCCGGTGCCCGGCGCGAAGTGCCAGGGCAGCTTCTTGGCCTCGCGGATGATCTTGGCGTGGGTCCACTGGTCGTTGGTGAAGTCCTCCCACCAGTCGAGGGTGAAGCCGTGCTCCTCGACGTAGCGGGTCACGTAGTCGTTGATGTGGTCCGGCATGCCGGAGGTGTGGTTGAGCAGCTGGCCGATGGTGACACGGCCACGGCCCTTCCACAGGCCCGGCAGCACGTCGTCGATGGTGGTCTTGAGCGACCAGGTGCCCTTCTCCACGAGCTCCAGCACGGCCGTGGCCACGTGCGGCTTGGTCATGGAGCTGATGCGGGCGCGGGCGTTCTCGCGAGCCAGCTCCTTGCGTCCCAGGGAGAAGCGGCCGGCGGCGATGTCCATGCGGCCGTACTTGCCGGACACCGAGCAGACGGCACCGACGACAGGGCGGCCGATGGTGCTCTGGAGCGCCTTCTTGAGGGCGACCGCGTTGGGGCCGGTGGCGATGGTCTGCGGCGTGACGGTCGCCGCACCGGCGGGAGCGGTCATCGCAGCGGTCGCGGCCGTGGCGGTGGCCAGGCCGGCGAACTGGCGGCGGGACAGGGCGGTGCTCATGGCGTTCTCCTGTGTCGTGGGATCAAGGTCCTGGCCCGTGTGGGCCGCACCCATCCTCATCAGTGCGCTGGTGCGCGCACCACCCGCCCACGGGATGAGATCGGGCGCCCCCGCCGCCCCTGCCGAGGGGACCACGGGGGCACCCGGCCGCGTGGGGCCTCAGCCGAAGAAGGGCGCCACCTCGGCGTCGTAGCGCGCCGCGCCACGGACCACGACGGGGTCCAGGCCGCCGCCGCTGGCCGAGGTCCGGGCGGAGGTGTGGGAGGTCGCCCGCAGCGCCGCCTTGCGGAGGGCCTCACGGTTGAGGTCCATCGTGCCCTTGCCGCCCCACCAGTAGGGACGCCCGGTGGCGACGTAGGCCATCCGGCGCCGCCCGTCCCGGGTGGACAGCGCGTGGGCCACCGATCCCCAACCGGCCCCGGTGTGGCCGTAGAGGTTGCCGGTGCCCGCCACGTCATCGGGCACGACGCGCAGGCCCAGGCCGTAGGAGTACTCCTTGGCGGCGCCGTAGGGGGTGCACATCTTGTCGACCAGGTACTGGCTGATGATGTTGCCGCGGAAGAGGTTGTACATGAAGTCGGTGACGTCGGCCGAGGTGGCCATGACTGCGCCGGCGCCGGAGAAGGTGCTCAGGTTGACGCGCTCCAGCCGGTAGCGCCCCTCGGGCTCCACGATGTAGTCCGACAGCTGCGGGCTGGGCACGGAGAACCCACGCTCCAGGCTGGTCTGCCCCATGCCGGTGCGGCGGAAGACCTGCGTGCGGAGCAGGTTCTCCAGCCGCTTGCCGGTGACCTTCTCCAGCATCATGCCGACGACCACGAAGCCGGTGTTGGAGTAGGAGTAGCCCTCGCCCGGCGTGAAGCGCCAGGTCATGCCGCGGGCGATGCGCACGAGCTGGGCATCGGTGTACTGGCGCGAGCAGGCCTCCTCCAGCGCCGCCGGGGACTGCTCGTACATGTTGTTGCCCGGGGTGATGACGTCCAGCGCGTCCGGCATGCCCGAGGTGTGGCTGAGCAGCTGGCGCAGGGTGACCCGGCCGCGGCCCGGCCAGAGGCCCGGGAGCACGTCGTCGATGGTGGTCTGCAGGGTCCACGTGCGCTTCTGGATCTGCAGCATGACCGCGGTGGTGACGAGCATCTTGGTGATGCTGGAGACGCGGCCGCGGCAGGTGATGGTGGCCGCGGCCCCCGAGACCGACTGGCGACCGGCCGCGGCGTCGAGCGCCCCGTGGCGCCCTCGCACGGAGACCACCGCACCCACGGCGGTGTGGCCGATGAGGGCGCGCAGGCGGGCACGCACGGCATCGCCCGCGGGGGTGTCGAGCGGTGCGGCGAGGGTGGGTGCAGGAGCGGCGACGCCGGCGGCGACGGCCCCGGCGGTGAGACCGGCGAGCTCCCGGCGGCTGATGGTGGTCATGGTGTCCTCCCAGTCTGTGTCCGGACGCCGCGGGAATCGTCTGCTGCTCCCCCACCCCCGTGGCGTCCGTGGTCCCCGGCGGGCCTCCCACGGTAGCGGGGTGTGGCGCGTCTCGGTGCGCACGCGGGATGTGAACGCGGCGACCAGGAGGGGCGGGGATGCCGGACGGTCAGCGCTCGCTGCCGGTGCTGCCGCGGGCGGTGGACTCCACGGTCACCGTGGTGCCGTGCGGCACCCAGGCCCGGACGACGTCGGTGACCGGGAAGTGCACCTGGCTGGTGACCCGGACGGTGGCCTGGCGGCCGTCGCCGCTGGGCGTCGCCGCATCGAGGGTCCACGCCTCGATGCGGCGCGAGGGGACCTGACGCTCCATGGCGTCGCGGGCCTCGCGCTGCACCTGCTGGGGGTCCAGCGGCGTGTCGACGTCGGCGTAGTAGCCCTCCTCGGAGAGCGCGTCGGCCGCACCGCGGGCCGCGGCGTCGGCAACGTTCAGCGTCTCGATGCGAGCCAGGTACACGTTGGTGCTGTCGATGCCCACCATCACCATCGAGACGATGACGGCGACGAAGCCCATGAGCATCACGAGCATGCCGCCGTGCTCGGAGCGGTCGTGCCGGGGGCCGGCGGGCGTGGGACGCCCGACGGAGCACGGTCGCAGGAGCGAGCGGAGAGGGTGCTTCACTGCTGCTCCCGGTAGCGGTCGACGGGTTCGGTGTGGGTGGCGGTGAAGGTCATCACCGACGGGGCGTCGATGCCGAAGCTGGCCACCGCGGGGAGCTCCACCACCACCTCGGCAGTGGCGGTGACGGCGGCGTCCGCCTCCGGGTCGCCGCAGCCGCTGCAGGCGACGGTGAACTCCCCCGTACGACCGAAGTCCTCCGCAGTCAGGTCGCCTGCGGCCAGGGCACTGGCCTCGGCGTCGGGCGCGTTGGTGGCGATGCCGGCCACGGCGACGCGCGCGGTCTCCCGCGCGGCCGCGGTGGAGGCGAAGGCCGCGGACTGGATCTCTGCCAGGAGCACGATGAGGTAGAGCACCGGCAGGAGGACGAAGGCCACCACGCCGAGGTACTCCACCATCGCGCTGCCGACCTCGGGGTCCGTGCCTCCCCGGGTGCGACGGAGGACGACGCGCGCCCACGGATGGCGGCTCACGTCCCCTCCCGGAGGGCACGGCCCCGGACCTCGAGGTCCTGGCCGATGCCCCACGGGCCGACGAGCGGGAGGTCGGCGCGGACGTCCACGACCACCACCTGCCTCCCGCCGACGACCTCGTGGTGCTCGGAGACCTCGCTCACCGCCCGGCCGACGAGGGCTTGGTCCGCCAGGTAGTGCGTGCGGGCCACCCCGTCACCGGGCGCGGCCCCCGCGCGGGCACCGTGGCGGGCCCCCTCGACGGCGAAGGCGGTGAGCGAGTTCTTGACGTGCAGGGCGAAGGCCAGCTGCAGCACGGCCATGACCGTCAGGAGGGCCAGCCCGCTGGTGAGTACGAACTCCGTGGTCGCGGAGCCACGCTCACCGGCCCTCCACCGGCTCACGGGCCCTGGACCCCGTTCACCGCACTGGTGAACAGACCGTTCAGCGTGGGGCCGGCCACGGCCCACAGCGCCGTCACGAGGCCCGCCGTCATCATCGTGATGAGCACCCAGCCGGGCACGTCGCCGCGCTCGGTGTCCTGGGTCATCCGCGTGTACGCCGTCACGAGACGGGCGTAGATGCTCTGGAAGGTGGTCATGCTTGGTCTCCTTGGGTGTGTGCTGCGAACGGGAACGGTTCCCGTCGAGGGGTCCCCCGCAGGGAACGGGAAGGGAGCCGTGGCTCCCCACGGCCACCGGGACGGTGACCGAGCTCGTGGGGCCCCGGTGCGGGGCAGGCGGGCGGCGCATCAGAGGTTCACCTGCAGTGCGGCCAGGCCCGGGAACATGGCGAAGACCACGGTGACGGGGAGCACGAGGAAGACGACCGGGATCATCATGAGGATCTCGCGCCGGCCGCCCTCGGCGATGATCGCCTGGCGTGCGGCCTCCCGGGCGTCGGTGGCCTGGGCACGGAGCACCTCGGCCAGGGGTGTGCCGCGCTCCACGGCGATGATGACGCCGTCCACGAAGCGCGCCACGCTGGGGACGCCGGTGCGGTCGGCGATGCCCTCGAGCGCGACGGGCAGGCTCGCCCCTGCCCGTGCCTCCGCGAGCGCCTGGGTGAGCTCCCGCGAGAGCTCACCGCGGCTCAGGCGCGCCACCCGCTCCAGGGCGGCCGAGGCGGACTCACCGGCCGCCACCGCCAGCGCCAGGAGCTCGGCGATGGCCGGGAACTCCTCCACCACACGTCGCTCGCGCCGGGCCAGTCGCCGGGAGAGCAGGTGGTCGCGGAGCAGCACGCCGGCCACGGCCCCGGAGAGCCCCAGTGCCGGCGCCAGCAGGGGCGCCGCCCGGCCCGTGCTCCACAGGAGGACACCGAGCGCCGCGCCGGCCGCGGCGAACACGCAGGCCAGGACGGCCTGCTGGGCGCGGTACCCCGGGACGTCCGGGACGAGCCCGGCCCGCTCCAGGCGCCGCACCAGCACCTCCTCGCCGCCGAGCCACTCCCCCAGCCGCGCCCCCAGCCGCCGGGTGACCGGGTCGACCACATGGTGCACGGTGAGCTGTTCGTGCGGGGCCAGGTTGAACAGGCGCACCGGCGCGGGTTCGTCCCGGACGTAGGGGTCCACCCGCATCGCGAGGGAGGGGGTGCGCCACCGTGGAACTCCGTACAGCACCAGCAGGAGCCCGAGTCCCACGAGCATGCCCACGGCGGCGCCCGGCCACGACCAGCTCATCGCAGCACCCGCTCGGCTTGCGGGATGCGCCCGAGCCGCATCATCAGTGCGTAGGCCCCCACGGAGACCCCGGCCCCGGTCACGAGGACTACGACGCCCGTGACCGACTCGTAGGCGGCCAGTGAGCTGCCCCTCGTGGCGAGCAGCGCCAGCACTACCCACGGGGCGGCCAGGCCCAGCCGGGCCGCGTTGACCGTCCAGCTCTGGCGGGCCTCCATCTCGGACCGGGTGTGGGCCTCCTCGCGCAGGAAGGCACTGAGGGTCCGCAGCACGACGCCCAGGTCGCTGCCACCCACCTCGCGGGCGATGCGCAGGGCCTCCACCAGACGGTCGCCCACAGGGTCGGCCAGGCGTTCCTTGAGGGCGTCCAGGCTCACGTGGAAGCGGCCCGTGGCCCGGTAGTCGTGGGCGAAGGCCGCGAAGGCGGGACGCAGCTCCTCGGGACCACGGACCGCGAGCTGCGCGAGGGCCTCCGGGAGCGCCATGCCGGCCCGGACACCGCTGGCGACGTGGTCCACGCAGTCGGGCCAGGCATCCCGCAGGCGCGTGCGGCGGCGACCCGCCGCCCCGGAGAGCACCATCCACGGCGTGGCGACCGCGATGATGCCGAACGCGAGGGCCACCGGCAGGACGCCGGTGAGGCCCGCCACCAGGACGAACACG
The DNA here is from genome assembly GCF_001816045.1 of Kytococcus sp. HMSC28H12. Lineage (NCBI taxonomy): Bacteria > Bacillati > Actinomycetota > Actinomycetes > Micrococcales > Kytococcaceae > Kytococcus > Kytococcus sp. HMSC28H12. The sequence continues at coordinate 4,773 of NZ_KV824345.1, read as the reverse complement.
ACGAACCCCGCCGCGAGCGTGGCCAGCACCAGGCCGCTCGGGGTGACGCCCGTCCAGCGGGCGACCGCGAGATCGTCGGCCACCCGGTCCCGCCAGGTCGTGCGCGTGACCGCCTGCCGGGGGCGCGCCGGCCAGCACGAGTCCCACACGAGCGCGAGCCCGAGACCCGCGAGCGCCCCCACCAGCCAGCCGGTCACGACGCCCCCAGGATCTCGCGCACGTCGAAGCCCGCTCGGGCGAAGCGCTCGGCGTGGGGCGGGAAGCCGTCACCGCGGACCAGCTCGCCCTCCACCCGGGTGAAGATGTCGGCGATCTCGATGACGTCCCCCTCCGCGCGACCCGGGAGGGCGCAGATCTGCTGCACCCGGCGGCGCCCGTCACGCTCCAGCGCGCAGTGGACGACGAGGTCGACCGCGTTGGCCACGGTGGGCACCACGAACGAGCTGGCCACGTTGGGACCAGCGAGCAGCGGCAGCGTGCACATCTTGAGCACGGCCTCTCGGGCGCCGTTGGCGTGGACCGTGGCCATGCCCGGCAGGCCCGAGTTCAGGCCGATGAGCAGGTCGAGCGCCTCCTCCTGCCGCACCTCGCCGACGATGATGCGCGAGGGCCGCATGCGTAGCGCCTCCTTGACCAGGCGCCGCAGCGTGATCTCCCCGGTGCCCTCCAGGCTCGGCTGGCGGCACTGCATCGCCACGGTGTCCCGCAGGGGCACGTGGAGCTCGAAGACCTCCTCGGCGGTGACCACCCGCTCGTGGGGAGGGATGGCCGCGGCGAGACAGTTCAGCATCGTGGTCTTGCCGGCCTGCGTGCCGCCGGAGACGAGCACGTTGAGTCCGCTGGCGACCGCCGCCCGCAGGAAGGAGGCCGCCGGTGCGGTGAGGCTGCCCAGGGCCACGAGGTCCTCGAGGTGGTGGGCGCGGGAGACGAACTTGCGGATGTTGACCGACCAGTGGCGGCGCGTGATGTCCGGGATGGCCACGTGCAGGCGCTCACCTCCGGGCAGGGAGGCGTCCACGAACGGCGAGCTGAGGTCGATGCGGCGGCCGCTCGACTTGAGCATGCGCTCGACGAGGTCCTGCACCTGCTGGTCGGTGAGCAGCACCGGGGTGAGCTCCGAGCGTCCACCCCGCGCGACGAACACGTGCTGGGGCGAGTTGATCCAGATCTCCTCCACCTCGGGGTCGTCGAGGTACTGCTGCAGCTCGCCCAGGCCGCTCACGGCATCGACGAGGTGTCGGCGGACCGCGGGCTCGTCGACGATGAGGCGCCCACGCCCCGCACCGGCAGCCTGCTGGTGGGCCTCGACCACCTCGTCAACGAGGTCGCGCACCTCCTGCACGTCGGTGTCCGGGTCGAGTTCCCGTCGACGCACGACGTCGCGCACGCGGTCCTCCAGGGAACGCAACGTGGGACGGTCCTCGGCGACGGGCCCGGCGGGGGTGGGCGCGACGTCCTGCAGGGTGTGCGGCATGGCGGCTCCGGTTCGGCTCCGGTGGTGATGTGAGGGGAACGTGGGGCACGCTACGGAAGGACCGCACCCCCGCGTCCGCCGTTGTCCACAGGCCCCGAGAGCCACCCTGAACGTTTGCTGGGCGGATCGTTATGGCCCGTTCACCCACGGGCAGCGGGGGCGTGCTGGCAGCCACCCGGGAACGCGATTTCCCGGGAGGACGGACTGGAACCCGGCCCTCCACCACGCCAACGGGCCCGCCGGCGTTGACCAAATCCTTGCCAAGCCGACGCCATCTCGTGACCTTCCCGGGCGTGCCGGAGCAGCCGGCGACGTCGTCGGTGGGCCTTCCTGGAGTCACCGCATGGACACCTCGAACACCTCCCCCACCCACCTCGCCTGCAAGCGCGCCCTGGCCACCGGCGGCGCCGGCGGGCTCGGCTCCGGCATCGGGCGCGCCCTGGCCGGAGCCGGCACGCACGTGGTGCTCGCCGACATCGACGGCGAGGGCCTGGAGCGCGTGGTGGGCAAGGTGCAGGACGCCGGCGGCAGCGCCGAGGCCTGGGAACTCGACCTCTCAGATGCCGACGCCCTGGCGGCGCTGTCCCTGGACATCGACATCCTGGTGAACAACGCCGGGATCCAGCACGTGCAGCCCCTGCACGAGTTCGACGTGGCGAAGTGGCAGCTCATCCAGCAGCTCATGCTCACCGCACCGTTCCTGCTGACCCGCGCCGCCCTGCCCCACATGTACGACGCCGGCTGGGGCCGCGTCGTCAACATCTCCAGCGCCCACGGCCTGCGGGTGAGCGAGTACAAGGCCGCCTACGTGGCCGCCAAGCACGGCCTGGAGGGCCTGAGCAAGGTGACCGCCCTGGAGGGCGCCGGCAAGGGCGTCACGAGCAACTGCATCAACCCCGGCTACATGTGGACCCCGCTGATCCAGGCCCAGATCGCCGACCAGGCCGCCAGCCACCACATGAGCGAGGACGAGGTGGCGGAGAAGGTGCTGCTGAAGAATTAGGCCCTCAAGGAGTTCGCGTCCGTGGAGGCCATCGCCGATGCCGCCCTGTTCCTCTGCGGTCCGCACTCGTCCTCGATGACGGGGGCGAACCTCGTCATCGACGGCGGCTGGACGGCCCAGTGACCTGGGCCGCCGGCTGACGCCCGAGCCGAGACCCCGCGGCCCACCTGGGCGGGCTGGGATACGGTCCGGGGCGTGCTGGCCCTGCTCTCCCCCGCCAAGTCCCTCGACCTCGACTCCCGCCTGCCCACCCGGGTGCACACCCAGCCCCGGCTGCTGGAGCACGCCGAGCAGCTGGTGGAGGTGATGCGGACCAAGTCGCCGGAGGACCTCTCCGAGCTGATGGGGATCTCCGCCGAGCTGGGGCAGCTCAACGCCGAGCGCTACGCGGACTTCCACACGCCGTTCACGCGCAAGAACGCCCGACCGGCGGTGTTCACCTTCGCCGGCGACGTCTACCGGGGGTTCAACGCCGGCCGCCTGGACACCCGCGACCTCACCGAGGCGCAGAAGACCGTGCGCATCCTCTCCGGGCTGTACGGCGTGCTGCGGCCGCTGGACCTCATGCAGCCCTACCGCCTGGAGATGGGTACGCGGCTGCGGACCGACCGGGGCGACACCCTGGTGCAGTGGTGGGGCGAGGCCATCACCGAGCAGGTGGCCGCCGACCTGGCCGACTCCCCCGGCCCGGACGTGGTGGTCAATCTGGCCTCCGGCGAGTACTCCCAGGCGGTGGACCTCCGCCGCCTCGAAGCACGCGTGGTCACCCCGCGCTTCGAGGACCGCTCCCCGGCCGGCGAGTGGAAGGTCATCTCCTTCCACGCCAAGCGCGCCCGCGGCGCCATGGCCTCGTGGATGGTGCGGCAGCGGACCCGCAGCGTGAAGGCGCTCACCCGCTTCGACGCGGCCGGCTACGCCTACGCACCGGAGGTCTCCACCCGCGACGAGCCGGTCTTCCGCCGCGAGGCCTGATTACTTCCTGCTAGCCTGCGCCCTCGAAAGGGAGTAGTCCCCAACACCTGCGTCGACAGACTGGCCAGCACCATCGGCCCGGCGCAGGAGGCCACCACCGGTGGCGGACGAGACTTTCGACCGGAACGACGCACCCCTCCCCCGCCCGACGGGGCCTGAGACGTGTGCCCGGTCGAAGGCGTCCACGGGACAGCGTCCACCGCCTTTGACCGGGCGGAAAGAGACCCCCTGATGGAAGCCTTCCTCCTGAGCACCGCGGTGATCTTCATCGCCGAGCTGGGCGACAAGAGCCAGCTCATGGCCATGACCTTCGCCGCCCGCTACAAGGCCCGCGACGTGCTCATCGGCATCACCGTGGCCACCGCGATCGTCCACCTGGCCAGCGTGGGCATCGGCTACTTCATCGGCGACGCGTTCGCCAACTACCGGCACTGGATCGCCGTCGCCGCCGGTGTGGCGTTCCTCGGCTTCGCCCTGTGGACCCTGCGCGGCGACGAACTCACCGACGAGGAGGCCGACAAGGCCCGCCACGCCACCGGCGCCGCCATCCTGGCCGTGGGAACGGCGTTCTTCCTGGCCGAGCTGGGCGACAAGACGATGCTGGCCACCATCACCCTGGCCACCCGCGAGGGCTGGCTGGGCACGTGGATCGGCAGCACGCTGGGCATGGTGGCCGCCGACGCGCTGGCCATCGTCGTGGGCGCGGTGCTGGGCAGGAAGCTCCCCGAGAAGGTCATCACCTATGGCGCCGCGGCGCTCTTCGCGCTGTTCGGGCTGGTCCTCATCGCCGAGGGCGCCGGCCTGTTCTGACCGTCGCAGCGCAGACCGAAGCGGCCCCCCGAGAGGCCGGTCCCGTCAACGGACGACGTCAGGGCAGTAGCCGGGTCCCTCCCACGTCTCACGGTCTCGCCCGGTCCGCTGCTCCCAGAGGTCCTCGGGCGTCATCTGCTCAAGGATCCGGCTGGCCTCCTCCTCGCCGAGACGATCCGACAGCTCCATGACGACGTCCATCCCACCCGGGGTGCGGGCTCGGCCGACCTCGACCAGCTCGACCGAGCACCCGGCATCCTGGATCGCTCGCGCCACGGGCTCGGTGACCACGATGAGCCGCGTACCGGCCGGCATGTAGACGTCCGACCCGTCCCACCCCTGCGGGGAGGGGTCCATGCAGGGGTGAACCAGGCTCAACATCCCGCCCGGCATGCGCTCGAAGGACACGTGGTCGTCATGGAAGCCACGGCTCACCCCCGGCGAGGTCCCCGTCACCTCGAGGTGATACCAGTAACCTGGGTGAATCTGGCTCTTCGGAGTTGAGCGTGGGTGC
>NZ_KV824344.1:0-2785 GCF_001816045.1 Kytococcus sp. HMSC28H12 | reverse complement strand
AGGAGCTGGCCACCCGCATCGCCGAGGCCGCCGGCCCGCTGCGCCCGGTGGTGGAGGGCACCGTGGTGCACGAGGCGTCGGCCCCCACCGACGAGGAGCTGGCCGCCCGTCTGCGCGACGCCGTGCGCAACCGGCGGCTCGTGCGCCTGGAGCACGTGGCCCACGGCCGCGACGAGGCGACCTCCCGTGAGGTCTCCCCGATGCGGGTGGTGGCCGTGGACGGACAGACCTACCTCGAGGCGTGGTGCCACACCGCGGGCGACGTGCGGCTCTTCCGGCTCGACCGCATCGCGGCGGCCGAGGTGCTGGACGCCGACGGCACCCCGCCGGCGCAGGCCGAGCCCAAGGACCTGGGGGCCGGGGCGTACACCGGGGGGCCGGACGACACCGAGGTGGTGCTGGATCTCAGCGCCGAGGCCGACTGGGTGGCCGAGTACTACGGCGGGCAGGACGGGGCCGAGGACGGCGGGCTGGGCCCGGTGCCGCAGGGGCGTCGCCGCGTGGTGGTGCGCGCCGCGGACCCCGCCTGGGTGACCCGTCTGGTGTGGAGCACCGGGGGAGCGGTGCAGGTGGTGGCCCCTGAGACGCTTCTCACGGCCGTGTCGCAGGGCGCGTCCCGCGCCGTGGCGCAGTTGTCGAGCGGCGTGCGCCGTACCGTAAGGTGACAGGGCCCGAACCGGGCACTCGTTCAACCTAGGGAGCCGACATGGGTGCACGTCTTTTCGAGAACCCGCTCATCCTCATCATCCTCGTCATCGCCATCGTGCTGATCTTCGCCTCCGCGAAGCTGCCGGACATGGCCCGCAACCTGGGGCGCTCGGCCCGCGTGCTGAAGTCCGAGGTGGGCGAGATGAAGAAGGACGGCAAGGACGAGACGGTCGACGGAAAGGCCACCGAGGTGCGCGCCGAGGCCCGCCCCGACGGCACCCGCGTCACCGAGACCACGGTGCGTGAGGAGAAGTGGACCCCCGAGGCCCACGCCGCCGACTACGACGCCGCCCGTCCGGACTCCCGTCTGGCCGACCCGACCCGTTCGGCCGAGGCCAACAAGCCGTCCGACGGCACCCGCCTGAACTGACGCGCGTGGCCCGCAACCCCTTCTCGAGGAAGGCTCCGAACCCGGAGGGCCGCATGGCCCTCGTGGAGCACTTCAAGGAACTCCGCAACCGCATGCTCATCGCCGCGGTTGCGGTGTTCGTCGGGATGTGCGTGGGGTGGTACTACTACGAGGCCATCGCCGAGTTCCTGATGCGCCCCATCGTGGAGGTGGCCAAGGAACGCGGCAAGGACGACTTCTCGGTCAACTTCGGCGCCGGTGGCGTGACCCAGCCGTTCACCATCAAGGCCAAGATCTCGGCGGTCGTGGGCGTCATCATCGCCAGCCCGATCTGGCTGTGGCAGTTCTGGGCGTTCATCCTCCCTGGCCTGTACCGCCGGGAGAAGATGATCGCCTTCGGGTACTTCCTCGCGGCGGTGCCGATGTTCCTGCTCGGCTGCGCCCTGGCCCTGTGGGCCCTGCCGTCGGCCGTGAAGGCGCTCATCGGGGCCTTCATGCCGGAGGGCGGCACCAACCTCACGGCGGCCGAGCCGTACTTCGCCTTCGTCGGCAACTTCATCCTCTGGTTCGGCATGGCCTTCCTGCTGCCGGTCATCATGGTGGCCGTCAACCACGCCGGCCTGCTGAGCGGCCGGGTCATGCTCCGGGGCTGGCGCTGGGCCACGATCGGTGTGCTCGTGTTCGCGGCCCTGGCGGCACCGGAGCCCACCTCGATGGTGGCGCTCACCATCCCGATGATGCTCATGTACGTCATCGCCTGCGGCATCGCGATCCTGCGCGACAAGATGCGCAAGCGCGACCGTCCGGAGTACCTGGACCTCGACCCGGACACCGCCTCGGCGCTCTGAGCCGCGCCGCCCGGTCCCACGTCGGCCCGTCCCTTCCGGGGCGGGCCGTTCGCGTGCCCGGGCGGTCACCGTGGGGCTGTCGGTGGCTCCACCTAGGGTGGACGCATGTCCAGTCCCTCGGATCGTTTCGCCGCCGCCCAGCGGCGCGCCCGCCACCCGCACCTGCAGGACTTCCTCATGCGGCAGCCGTTCGAGTTGGACGCCTTCCAGGTGACCGCTTGCGAGGCCGTCGAGGACGGGCACGGCGCGCTCGTGGCGGCCCCGACCGGCGCGGGCAAGACGGTGGTGGGGGAGTTCGCCGTGGACCTGGCCCTGGCCACCGGGCGCAAGTGCTTCTACACCACCCCCATCAAGGCGCTGAGCAACCAGAAGTTCCACGACCTGGCGCAGGAGTACGGGGACGCCAACGTCGGGCTGCTCACCGGCGACTCCAGCATCAACGGCAACGCGCCCGTGGTGGTCATGACCACCGAGGTGCTGCGCAACATGCTCTACGCCGACTCCACCACCCTGCACGGCCTGGGCTTCGTGGTCATGGACGAGGTGCACTACCTGGCCGACCGCATGCGCGGCGTGGTGTGGGAGGAGGTGATCCTGCACCTGCCCCAGGACGTGCAGGTCATCAGTCTCTCGGCCACGGTGAGCAACGCCGAGGAGTTCGGCGCCTGGCTGCGGCAGGTGCGTGGCGACACAGAGGTGGTGGTCTCCGAGGTGCGCCCGGTGCCGCTGTGGCAGCACATGATGGTGGGTGACGACCTCTACGACCTGTTCCCCGAGGGAGGGGTGGGCGCCCGGCGCGGCACGGCGCGGGCGGTGAACCCCGAGCTGCTCGCACGGCTGCGGACCGCCGGGGCCGACGGGACGCTGGACGAGGACGTGG
>NZ_KV824343.1:0-6641 GCF_001816045.1 Kytococcus sp. HMSC28H12 | reverse complement strand
AACCGTGGTCTGCTGTGAGGGGCTCTTGGGGCGCACCCAAGAACGCCCCCGGTGGGCCGGGGGCGTTCTTGGGAGAAGGGGTGCCGACGGGGTCCGACGGCGGCTCGGGCGGGCCGTCAGCGGCGGCCGGTGAGCCGGGGCCAGTTGCGGTTGCCCACCTCGCGGCGCCACACCTCGCGCCAGGTGGGCACCGTCAGCCCGTGCACGTGGCGGGCGCGGCGGCGGGTGAGCACGATGCCCAGCGGACCGAGCAGGTAGGGCACGAGCACCACCGCCCAAGCCCGGCGGAAGGCCTCCAGCGAGTACCCGCCGCCCTGCAGGTCCAGGGACAGGCCGATGCCGAGGATGGTCAGCAGCGTGACCCCAAAGCCGGTCATGATGATGACGCCGGTGGCCGTACCCAGCCGCTCCGAGGGGGAGAAGGTGCGGGCGAAGTCGAAGGCCACCGCCGACCCCGGGCCACCGAGTGAGAGCCCCACCACCCAGGCCACCAGCAGCCACACCGGCGCCGGGCCGGGCCACAGCATCACCGCGGTCCAGGGCAGCGCGGTGGCGGCCACCACGAGCAGCGCCAGGGTGGAGCGGCGCAACGGGTGGCGCTGGGTCAGGAAGCCGACCGTCGGTCCGGCCACGACGCCCAGCAGCACCAGCAGGGTGAGCAGCCCCGAGGCGGTGGCGTCGCTGCGCCCCTCGGCCTGCGTGAGGTAGGGGAAGCCCCACATCATGGCGAAGGTCATGGGAGCGAACACGGTGGAGGCGTGGGTGAACGCGCCCAGCCAGGTACCGGGGTGGCGCAGCACGGCGCCCATGCCCGTGCGCGGCCGACGGGGTGCTGCCGGGTCGGCCTCCTGCGAGCCGTCGGGGCGGCGCGGGTGGTCGCGCACCAGCATGAAGGTGGTCACCGCGGAGAAGGCCGCGGTGAGGGCGGCCAGCAGGTAGGCGCTCGTCCAGCCGGTGGTGCGCAGCAGCCACACCAGGGGCAGCGCCGAGACCACCTGGCCGAACTGGCCCGTCAGACCGGTCACCTGCGTCATCACCGGCACGCGGTGGCTGGGGAACCACGCCGGCACGAGGCGGATCACCGAGGCGAAGGTCATCGCGTCGCCGACGCCCACCAGCACGCGGGCGGCGATGGCCCAGCCTAGGTCCGGCAGCAGGGCCATGCCGGTCTGGCCCAGCGCCATGCACACCGCACCGGCGGTGATGAGGCGCCGGGAGCCCCATCGGTCCAGGGCCAGACCCACGGGGATCTGCGCGCCGGAGTAGACCAGCAACTGCACCACCACGAAGGTGGCCACCACCGAGGCGCCCACGCCGAAGCGCTCCGCGGCGGGCACGGCGGCCACGCCCAGGGAGCTGCGGTGGAAGACGGCCACCGCAAAGGCGAAGACGCCGGCGGCCCAGACCATCCAGGCCAGGCGCGGCGTCTCCTGCGGGGTGCTGCTCGCGGTGGAACGGCTCACTTGGGCGGCATGCGCAGTGCGCCGTCGAGGCGGATGACCTCGCCGTTGAGCAGCGGGTTCTCCACCAGGTGGGTCACCAGGGCGGCGTACTCCTCCGGCTTGCCGAGGCGGGCCGGGTGGGGGACGAGGGCCTCCAGGGTCTCCTTCACGTCACCGGGCATGCCGGCCATCATCGGGGTCTCCATGACGCCCGGGGCGATGGTCATGACGCGGATCTGGCTGGGGGCCAGGTCGCGGGCGGCCGGCAGGGTGAGGGCGGCGATGGCGCCCTTGGAGGAGGCGTAGGCGGCCTGGCCGATCTGGCCGTCGTACGCGGCCACCGACGCGGTGTTCACGATCAGGCCGCGGTCGCCCTGGCCGCGCTCGTCGGCCACCGGCTCGTTGGCGGCCATGGCCTCGGCAGCCAGGCGCAGCACGTTGAAGGTGCCCACCAGGTTGATGTCGATGACCGTCCGGTAGGTCTCCAGCGGCAGCACGCCCTTGCGGCCCAGGATCTTGCCCGGGGTGGCCACGCCGGCGCAGTTCACCGCCAGGCGCAGGGTGCCCAGCTGCTGGGCGGCGGCCACGGCGGCTGCCACCTGCTCCTCGTCGCGCACGTCGGCGCCGGCGAAGACCGCCCGGCCGTCACCGAACTCCTCGGTGAACGCGGCGGCGGCCTTCTCGCCGGCCTCGCCCGGCAGGTCGACGAGCACCACGCGGGCGCCGGCCTCGAGCAGGCGGCGGGCGGTGCTGTTGCCCAGGCCCTGGGCGCCGCCGGTGATGAGGGCGACGAAGTCCTCGGTGATCTGCATCAGGTGTCCCTTCTGGCGTGGCCGCGCCGCCCGGTGGCGGGCGGCGCAGCGGGGTGTGGAGGTGGGTCAGCCCAGCGACTTGAGCATGTCGCGGGCGATGACCATGCGCTGGATCTGGTTGGTGCCCTCGAAGATCTGGGTGATCTTGGCGTCGCGGAAGTAGCGCTCGGCCGGGAAGTCGGTGGTGTAGCCGTAGCCGCCCAGCACCTGGATGGCGTCGGTGGTCACCTTCATCGCGGTGTCGCTGGCGAACATCTTGGCGATGGCGGCCTCGCGGCCGAACGGCTTGCCGGCGTCCTTGAGGCGGGCGGCGTGCAGGTAGGTGCTGCGCGCCGCGGTGGTCTGTGCCTGCATGTCGGCCAGCATGAACTGCAGTCCCTGGTTGCTGATGATCGGCTTGCCGAACTGCTCGCGCTCTGCGGCGTACTTCAGTGCCAGGTCGGTGGCGGCCTGGGCCAGGCCGGTGGAGGCCGCGGCGATGCCCAGGCGGCCGGAGTCCAGCGCGGCCAGGGCGATGTTCAGACCCTTGCCGGGGGTGCCGATGAGGTTCTCACCCGGCACGGTGACCTTGTCGTAGAGCACCTCGCGGACGGTGTCGGAGTGCAGGCCCATCTTGCGCTCGGGCTCGGCGAAGGTGAGGCCCTCGGTGCCGGCCGGGACGTGGAAGCAGCTGATGCCCTTGCCGTCGTTCTCCCCGGTGCGGGCGAAGGTGGTGTAGAAGTCCGCGTGGCCGGCGTGGGAGATCCACATCTTGCCGCCGGAGATGGCGTAGGACTCCGACCGGCCGGTCTCGTCGACCTCGCCGCTGCCCACGGCCTTGGTCTTCATCGAGGCGACGTCGGAGCCGGCGGCCGGCTCGGACAGGCAGTAGGAGCCGAACCACTGCCCGCCCACCATGTCCGGCAGCAGGCGCTGCTTCTGCTCCTCGGTGCCGTAGTTGAAGACCGGGAAGCAGGTGAGGGCGTGGATGGAGACGCCCACACCGATGGCCATCCAGGCGCTGGAGAGCTCCTCGATGCACTGCAGATACACCTCGTACGGCTGCCCGGCGCCCCCGTACTCCTCGGGGTAGGGCAGGCCCAGCAGTCCGGCCTCGCCGAGGGTCTTGAACACCTCGGCGGGGAACTCGGCATTCTTCTCGTACTCGTCGGCCTTCGGGGCGATCTCCTTGGCGGCGATGTCGCGGACGAGGGCGATGAGGTCTTCCGACTCGGGCGTCGGCATCAAGCGGGTCACGGGCATGCACACAGGGTAACGAGGGTCACACGGCGGTCGTGCCGCGCCCGGCCCGTGAGTCGCCCGGAGGCGTGCCAGGGCGGGTGCTCACCCCATCGGCCAGGCGGTGAGCTCCGGGAGCTTGCCGGTGCGTCCGTCACCCGAGGAGCGGCCGGTGACGCGCCGCCTCACCCACGGGCCGAGGTGGGTGCGGGTCCAGTCGCGGTGCTCGGCCCAGGTGCGCACCGGGGCGTCGGCGGGGTCGAGCGGCTCGCGGAAGGCGCCCCCGTCGGCCTCCTCGAAGCCCAGCGCGGCGTGCGCGGCGAGCGCGACGCGGCGGTGGCCCTCGGGGGTCATGTGGATGCGGTCCTCGCCCCACATGCGCCAGTCCTTGAGGAAGTCGCAGTCCCACTGGTTGAGCAGGTGGCAGCCGTGGCGGCCGGCGATGCTCACCAGGTGCGCGATGTACTGGCCCACCCGGCCGCGCGTGGCCGAGATGAGCGGCGCCCCGGCCGGGTCGGTGGGGGTGGCCAGCAGCACGTCGGCCCCCGCGGCCCGCAGGCGGATGACGGCCCGCTCCAGCTCGCGGGCCAGGGCGTCGGTGTCGGCACGGGGGCGCAGGATGTCGTTGCCGCCGCCCACGATGCTCACGAGCACGGGTGCGTCCGGGCGCTCGGCGCGGGCCTGCTCCACCAGGCGCAGGGCGGCCTCGGTCTGCGGGCCCGCCACGTCGGCCAGCTTGCGGCCGCGCACGGCGAGGTTCGCGTAGCGGAAGCGCGGGGTGCTGCTGCCGGCGGGCGGCGCCGGGGCGGTGGTGGCCAGCAGCGTGGCGAGGCGGTCCGCCCAGCCACCGAACTCGCCGACCGCGGGGGCCTCGTCGTCGCACATGCCCTCGGTGAACGAGTCGCCCAGGGCGACGTACGTGGCCCACGGACGCGGCGTGCTGGCCAGGTGCTGCAGCGGGCCGGGGACGGTGTGCAGGGGGTGGGTGCTCACGGCAGGCTCCAGTCCACGGGGTCGGCGCCCTGCTCGGCGAGCAGCGCGTTGGTGCGGGTGAACGGGCGGGAGCCGAAGAAGCCCCGGCTCGCGCTCAACGGGGAGGGGTGTGGGGACTCGACGCACGGCATCGGGGCAAGGTGGGGCGCCAGGTTGCGGGCGTCGCGGCCCCAGAGGATGGCCGCCATGGGCTGGCCGTCGCGGGCGCGCTCGGCCAGGGCGCGGATGGCCAGCTCGGTGACCTGCTCCCAGCCGCGGCCGCGGTGCGACCCCGCCTCGCCTGGCTGCACGGTGAGGCAGCGGTTGAGCAGTAGCACGCCCTGGTGGAACCACGGGGAGAGGTCGCCGCGGGTGGGGCGCTCGCAGCCGGTGTCGTCCACGAGCTCGGTGAAGATGTTGGCCAGGCTGCGGGGCACGGGCTGCACCTCGGGGGCCACGGAGAAGCTCAGCCCCACGGCGTGCCCGGGGGTGGGGTACGGGTCCTGGCCCACCACCAGCACGCGCACCCGGTCCAGCGGCAGGGAGAAGGCGCGCAGCACGTTCTCGCCGGCCGGGAGGTAGCCCCGGCCGGCGGCGATCTCCTCGCGGAGGAAGACGCCCAGCCCGGCGAGGGTCTCGGCGGCGGGTTCGAGCGCCGGCACCCAGGACTCGTGGACCCTGCCGGCGAAGGTGGGGGCGTCGTTCACGCGGGCCACGGTACGTCGTGCCGCCGGGGCCGGTTCCGCACCGGTGCTGATCTCGTCCTGCCACCGGTCCGAACTCCGCACCGGTGCGCAAGTCGACTGTCGAGATCCGCACCGGTGCGGGTCTGGGAGAGGTGGGCAGTCGAGAACCGCACCGGTGCGGGTCTGGGTCCGGCGATGGGTGGTCGACGGCCTCGTGTGAGGGCTCGCCCGGCGCGGGCGGACGCCCCGCGGGCGAATCACACGCATGTGGTTCGCCGGTAGACTGGCCCCCATGGGAGCAGTTGAGCAGACGACCGGGGCCGCGGGGGAGCTGTCGGCCCGGGACCGCGAGATCCTCGCCTTCGAGCGACAGGCTTGGCGCTACGCCGGCGCCAAGGAGCAGGAGATCCGCGAGCTGTTCGGCCTCACCACCACGCAGTACTACCAGCGCCTCAACCAGCTGCTGGACACCGAGGCCGCCCTGGCTGCGGACCCGCTGCTGGTCAAGCGCCTGCGCCGCCAGCGCGACGCCCGGCACAGCACCCGTCTGCAGGCGCGCACCCGCGCCCGCGGCCACTGACCGCCTCGGTGGGGGCGGAGCGCGCCGAGGGCGCGACGGGCCAGGAGCCCGAAGGCATGACGCAGGACCAGTCCGCGGCGGTCGGCGACGACGCGGCGGGGGCCACGGCCGAGGACGAGGCCACCGCCTACGAGGAGGCTGAGCGCTGGTCCACCGTGGTGCACGGGCACCACGTGGAGGGGCGCTTCCACAAGAGCTGGCCGGAGAAGAAGGCCTGGCTCGTCGTCGACGGCACGTGCGTGGGCCGGGCCGAGGACGACGGCGTGCTGCGGATCCGCGCCACCAGCGGCGCCCTGGCCAACGCCGGGTGGACGCTCGAGGAGCGCCGGGGCACCCCGTTCACCAGCGGCGCCACCCTCGAGGTGCGCCACGCCCGCGGGCGGCCCTACGACATGGACCTCGTGCCTGGCGCCGGAGCGGTCCCGGGGCCGTCCGCCATCGCCCGCACCGTGGGGCTCACACCGCCGGCCGGCAGCCGTGCCGAGCGCTTCCAGGCGCTCCGCTCCCGGCGCCCCCGGGTGGCGGCCGCCCGCTTCCTGGTGATGAAGCTCGGCTGGCTGGTCTGGCCGCTGCTCGTGCTGCTGTTCGGCCCGCTCGTCGACCGCATCATCGCGTGGCTGGAGCACTTCCTGCCGGACCTGCCGGACATCCCCTGGCCCCGCATCCCCTGGCCCGACATCCACTGGCCCCGGATCCCGTGGCCGGACCTACCCCGCATCCCGCGGCCCGACCTGCCGGACATCCCCTGGCCGGACCTGTCGTGGCTGTTCGCCTGGCTGGCGCCGCTGAAGCCGGTGATCCTGTGGGTGCTGGACCACGACAAGCTCATCTGGGGCGTCGTGCTCGGCCTGGTCCTGGCGCGCGGTGAGCTCAAGCGGCAGCGGGCCCGCGACGAGGCGGCGGAGGCCGAGCGCCGGGCCGCGCTGGCCCG
>NZ_KV824342.1:0-7924 GCF_001816045.1 Kytococcus sp. HMSC28H12 | reverse complement strand
CCCGCGCCCGCGCCCGCGCCGTCCGAGGTGGCGTCCTCGGGGCCGGTCGAGGGCGTCGACGAGGCCCCGGTGGAGGGGCGTCCGGCCTCCGCGCCGCGCGTCACGGGGGCCAGTTCCCTCTGGGGCTGAGGTCGGTTCGCGTCCCCGGTGAACGCGCGCCGAACACGAGGTGACGATTTGGGCACGATCCGGTGAGGGGTTTGGCCCACCCGCTGCTGCGGCCTATGGTTCCCGCAATCGTTCCGGGAACGGAGCGCCGAGCACGGGTACCAGGGCCGCAGGCGACGCCCCTCGCGAGGGGTCTGCCGGATCGGTTCGGCCCGCCGAACCGAGGAGATGCGGTGGCGACGACGACCGCGAGCACGAAGGCGCCGACGAAGAAGGCGACCGCCAAGAAGGCGACGGCGAAGAAGGCCGGCGCCAAGGCCACCAAGGACCCGGCGGCCGCGCAGGCCGAGGGGGCCTCGAAGAAGGCGACGGCGAAGAAGGCGACCGCCACGAAGGCCGCCGGCAAGAAGGCCGCCGGCAAGAAGTCCACGGCCAAGGCCGACGCCAAGAAGGCTGCCAAGAAGGCTGCCGAGAAGAAGTCCCCCGCCACCAAGGCCACGGCGAAGAAGACCACCGCGAAGAAGGCACCGGCCAAGAAGTCCACCGTCGGCGAGCGCCTCACGGGTCGCAAGGCGGCCAAGGCCAAGGAGCTCGTGGTCGGCCAGGCCGAGGAGCCCTGGTCGAAGGCCGAGCTGGCCGAGGTGCGCACCGAGCTCGAGTCCGAGCTCGCCCGCCTCACCCAGGAGCTGGAGATCGCCGAGAGCGACCTCTACGAGCTCGTGAGCAGCAGCCAGGGCTCGCAGGGCGACGAGGCCGACGCCGGGTCGTTCAGCAGCGAGCGCCAGCACGAGATGTCGCTGGCCGAGAACTCCCGCTCCATGCTCCTGCAGACCACCACGGCGCTGGGGCGCATCGCCGACGGCACCTACGGCCGGTGCGAGAACTGCGACCAGGCCATCGGCAAGATGCGGCTCCAGGCCTTCCCGCGTGCGACCCTGTGCATGCCATGCAAGCAGCACCAGGAGCGACGCTGAACGCGTCCCACACCCAGACCACTCGTCCGACGACCCGCCGCGGGGGCTTCCTGCCCCTCGTGGCGGGTCTCGCCGCGCTGTGGGTGGTCCTCGACCAGGCCACCAAGCAGTGGGCCCTCAGCGGCCTCGAGCGCGGCGTCACCCGACCCCTCCTGGGGGAGCTGCTGCAGCTTCGGCTGGTGTTCAACCCCGGCGCGGCGTTCAGCCTCGGCACCGGCACCACGTGGGTGTTCACGGTGCTGGCCACGCTGGTCACCGGCGCCATCCTGTGGTTCAGCACGCGGGTGGTGAGCCCGCTGTGGGCCCTCGCGCTGGGCCTCGTGGCCGGCGGCGCGGCGGGCAACCTGGTGGACCGCCTCGTCCGGGCGCCCGGCGTGGGGCGCGGCCACGTGGTGGACTTCCTGATGCTGCCGCACTGGCCGATCTTCAACGTGGCCGACATCGGCGTCACCTGCGGTGCGGCCCTCATCGTGCTGCAGGCCCTGCGTGGCGTGGAGCCCACCGCGCAGGCCGACGAGACCGAGGCGACGACCCGCGCCGACCAGGAGGAGCGAGCATGAGCGACACCCGCACCGTGGTGGTCCCCGACGGGCTGGACGGCGAGCGCGTCGACGCCGGGCTCTCCCGGCTGCTGGGACTTTCCCGCAACCGGGTGGCCGACGTGGCCGCCGAGGGCGGCGTGGTCATGGGCTCCAAGGCCCTGGGCAAGGGTGACCGGCTGCTGGCCGGCGAGCTGGTGACGGTGACCCTCCCGGCCGAGAACCAGGCGCAGCCCGTGCTGCCGAGCACCGAGCCGATCCCCGGCATGCGGGTCGTGCACGAGGACACCGAGATCATCGTGGTGGACAAGCCGGCCGGCGTGGCCGCGCACCCGTCGGTGGGCTGGAAGGGCCCGGACGTCGTGGGTGGGCTGGCCGCGGAGGGCTACCGCATCAGCACCTCGGGCGCCGCCGAGCGCCAGGGCATCGTGCAGCGCCTGGACGTGGGCACCTCCGGGCTCATGGTGGTGGCCAAGTCCGAGCGTGCCTACACGGTACTCAAGCAGGCCTTCCGCGACCGGACGGTCGAGAAGACCTACCACACGGTGGTCCAGGGCCTGCCGGACCCGTTGAGCGGCACCATCGACGCCCCCATCGGCCGCCACCCGGGGCACGACTACCGGTTCGCCGTCATGTCCACCGGGCGCCCCAGCATCACGCACTACGAGCTGCTCGAGGCACACCGCGCGGCCTCCCTGCTGGAGGTGCACCTGGAGACCGGGCGCACCCACCAGATCCGCGTGCACTTCTCCGCGATGGGCCACCCCTGCGCGGGTGACCCCACCTACGGGGCCGACCCGACCCTGGCCAAGCGGCTCGGGCTGGAGCGCCAGTGGCTGCACGCCGTGGAGCTGGGCTTCACCCACCCCGGCTCGGGGGAGTGGGTCACCTTCACCAGCGAGTACCCCGACGACCTGCAGGCGGCCATCGACCAGCTCCGCGGCTGAGTCGCGCCCGCCGCCCCCCCCTGAGGGGGAGAGCTCCCACCGGCGCTGCAGCGTCTACTGCTCGGGACGAGCGGCACCGTCAGGAGGTGCGCCGGGACGGGAGAGCGCCGATGCGATGGGTGTGGGCACGACGGGTCGTGGGTCTGGGGGCGGTGGTCGGTCTGGTGGCCGGGTGCAGCGGAGAGGGGTCCCAGGAGGAGACCACGTCGCTGCCCCCGTGGTCGGTGGCCGTGGTCGAGACCTCCCTGGACGCCGATGGGGGGCACCCACACGGTCAGGTGGTGCTGGTGGACGATGCCGGGGACGTGGTCGCCGAGCACCCCACTGCGGGTCTGGAGAACGCCGACGCCGTGGTCGCAGGCGACCAGCTCGTGGTGCCCGCCCGGCAGCAGGAGGTGCTGCTCCCCGTGGCAGGTGGGGCTCCCGGGGTGGGTGACCTGCCGCCCTCCGACGAGGACGAGGTGGGCGGAGTCACCGTCACCGGTGTCGGTGACACGACCCTGGTGCTGAAGAACGCCGGCACCCGGTCCGGAGGCCGGGGGTACGCGTTCACGGGCAGTGTGATCGATCCCGAGGGGGTTGACGCCCGGGTGGAGGTCGACGGGTACGTGGTGGGGGCATGGTCCTGCGGCAAGGACTACCGGGTTCTCGTCGACGACGACGGAGCCAGTGACTCCGCGGCGCAGCACCTGACCGAGCTGCGCATCGACACCGACGGGGGAGTCCAGGAGGTGGGCCGTTCCGTCCTGCGCGGCAGGTACCTGCAGGGGGCCACGACGGTGCAGTGGGTGTGCCACCGGGGCCGGGGCACGGGTCTGGCCGGCTTCGCCTCCGCGGGGTCGGGTGAGGAGCTGCAGGTGGTGACCTCGGTCCGGGGTGACGTGAGGACGGTGCCGATGACGGGGGACCGGGCCGTCCGTCGGAGGATGGGGGTGCTGGACCTGGCCCGGTGGGGTGACCAGCTGGTCTGGGTCACCCACGACGGGGTCGTCGCCGCGGCCTCGGCGGACGGTTCCGACGCGCGGCGCATCGGGCGGTTCGTCGTGGACGAGCACCAGCGCGGCAGCGCCCACTTCTCGCTCGACCAGGGCTCCGCGCAGATGGCGGTCACCGAGCGTGAGCACCTGCTGCTGCGGTGGTTCGCGTTCGACGACCCCGAGCACGTGCACGAGCGGACGCTGGGCCACTCCGTGCCCGGTGACCTCGTCGTGACGGACGTCGTCCGGGCGCCCTCCGGCGCCTCGCCGGGGCGTTGAGCGGGCTCCCTCCGGGGGGCGTGGGACCGGTTCCCACGGCCCCCGGAGGCTGTCGGTGGCCGGTCGTAGGATGACCCGCGATGAGCGCACCCACCCCCACCTCCGGCACCGGTGAGAACTTCGTCCACCTGCACAACCACACCGAGTACTCGATGCTGGACGGTGCGGCCCGCATCGACGACATGTTCGCCACGGCCGACGAGATGGGCATGCCCGCCATCGCCACCACGGACCACGGCTCGGTGTTCGGTGCCTACGAGTTCTGGTCCAAGGCGCGCAAGTACCAGGCCAAGCCCATCATCGGAGTGGAGGCCTACGTCACCCCCGGCACGCACCGCACGGACAAGACCCGTGTGAAGTACGGCGACGGGGGGCGCAACGACGTCTCCGGATCCGGTGCGTACACCCACATGACCCTGTGGGCCGAGACCACCGAGGGCATGCACAACCTCTTCCGCGCCTCGTCGCTGGCCTCCATCGAGGGCTTCTACTTCAAGCCCCGCATGGACCGCGAGCTGCTGGAGCGCTACAGCAAGGGGCTCATCGCCACCACCGGCTGCCCATCGGGCGAGGTGCAGACCCGCCTGCGCCTGGGGCAGTACTCCGAGGCCCTGCAGGCCGCCAGCGACCTGCGCGACATCTTCGGTCGCGACAACTACTTCTGCGAGCTCATGGACCACGGGCTCGACATCGAGCGCAACGTCCGTGCCGACCTGCTCAAGCTGGCCAAGGAGCTCGAGTTGCCGCTGGTGGCCACCAACGACCTGCACTACACCAAGAAGGAGGACGCCAAGGCCCACGGCGCCCTGCTGTGCGTGCAGTCCGGGTCGACCTTGATGGACCCCAACCGGTTCAAGTTCGACAGCGACGAGTTCTACATCAAGTCCGCCGCGGAGATGCGCCACCTGTGGCGCGAGCTGCCCGAGGCGTGCGACAACACCCTGCTCATCGCCGAACGGTGCAATGTCGAGTTCACCGAGGGGGAGGGCCGGTACATGCCGCGCTTCCCCTGCCCCGACGGCCACGACGAGACGTCCTGGTTCATCCACGAGGTGCAGACCGGCCTGAAGCGCCGCTTCGGCGACACCGTGCCCGACTACGCCCTGAAGCAGGCGGAGTACGAGCAGGAGGTCATCATCGGCAAGGGGTACCCCGGGTACTTCCTCGTGGTGGCCGACTTCATCAACTGGGCCAAGGACAACGGCATCCGCGTGGGTCCGGGGCGTGGCAGTGGTGCCGGTTCCATGTGCGCCTACGCCATGGGCATCACGGACCTGGACCCGGTGCCGCACGGCCTGATCTTCGAGCGCTTCCTCAACCCCGAGCGTCAGTCGATGCCGGACTTCGACGTCGACTTCGACGAGCGCCGCCGCCCCGAGGTCATCAAGTACGTCACCGAGAAGTACGGCAGCGACCGCGTGGCCATGATCGTCACCTACGGCACCATCAAGGCCAAGCAGGCCCTCAAGGACGCCAGCCGCGTGATGGGCTTCCCGTTCGCCACCGGTGAGAAGCTCACCAAGGCCATGCCGCCGGCGGTGATGGGCAAGGACATCCCGCTCTCGGGCATCTTCGACGAGAAGCACCCCCGTTACGCCGAGGCCATCGACTTCCGCGAGCTGCACGCCAACGACCCCGAGGCCCGCGAGGTGTTCGACACCGCGGTCGGCCTGGAGGGCCTGAAGCGCCAGTGGGGCGTGCACGCCGCCGGCGTGATCATGGCCAGCGAGCCCCTCATCGACCTCATCCCGATCATGCGGCGCGAGGCCGACGGGCAGATCATCACGCAGTTCGACTACCCGTCCTGCGAGACGCTCGGCCTGGTCAAGATGGACTTCCTGGGGCTGCGCAATCTCACCATCCTCGACGACGCCATCAAGAACGTGGAGTCCAACCGGGGCGAGGAGATCGACCTCGACGCCCTGAGCAAGGACATGACCGACCCGGCGGCCTACAAGCTGCTGGCCCGGGGCGACACGCTCGGCGTCTTCCAGCTCGACGGCGGCGGCATGCGCTCGCTGCTGCGCCTCATGCAGCCGGACAACTTCGAGGACATCTCCGCCGCCCTCGCGCTCTACCGCCCCGGCCCCATGGGCGCCAACGCGCACACCAACTTCGCGCTGCGCAAGAACGGCAAGCAGCCGGTGGACTACATCCACCCCGAGCCCACCGAGGCGCTGGAGCCGATCCTGAAGATGACCTACGGCCTGATCATCTACCAGGAGCAGGTCATGGAGATCGCGCAGAAGCTGGCGGGCTACACGCTCGGCAACGCAGACCTGCTGCGTCGCGCCATGGGCAAGAAGAAGAAGGAGGTGCTCGACGCCGAGTACGTCAACTTCGAGGCCGGCATGCTCGACAACGGGTACTCCAAGGAGTCGGTCGAGACGCTCTGGGGCATCCTCCTGCCGTTCAGTGACTACGCGTTCAACAAGGCGCACACCGCCGCCTACGGCGTGGTGTCGTACTGGACCGCCTACCTCAAGGCCAACTACCGCGCCGAGTACATGGCCGCGCTGCTCACCAGCGTGCGCGACGACAAGGACAAGTCCGCCCTGTACCTGGGCGAGTGCCGCCGCATGGGCATCAAGGTGCTGCCGCCGGACGTCAACGAGTCCATCGGCCAGTTCGCCGCCGTGGGGGAGGACATCCGCTTCGGTCTGGAGGCCATCCGCAACGTGGGCGGCAACGTGGTGAAGGCCATCATCGCCACCCGTGAGGAGAAGGGGCGGTTCACCTCCTTCGAGGACTTCCTGCGCAAGTGCCCGGCGGTGGTGTGCAACAAGCGCACCATCGACTCCCTCATCAAGGCCGGTGCGTTCGACGACCTCGGCCACCAGCGCCAGGCCCTGGCGAGCGTGCACGAGGCCTACGTGGACGCCCTGGTGGGGGAGAAGAAGGAGCAGGAGCGCGGTCAGGAGTCGCTCTTCGCCGCGCTCATGGGCGAGTCCGACGAGGGCGGGTCCAGCGGGCTGGGCGGCATGCCGGCCATCCCGGACATGGAGTGGGACAAGCAGACCCTCCTGGCCTTCGAGCGCGACATGCTGGGTCTGTACGTCTCGGACCACCCGCTGTTCGGCATCGAGCACGCGCTGAGCCGGGCGGCGGACTGCACCATCGCGGTGCTCAACTCCGAGGACGGCAAGCCCGACGGTGCGGAGGTCACCATCGCCGGGCTCATCACCCAGGTGGTCACCAAGCGCAACAAGCGTGGCGAGCTGTGGGCCATCGCCACCGTGGAGGACCTCGAGGGGTCGGTGGAGTGCCTGTTCTTCGCGCGTACCTACATGACCGTCTCCACGATGCTCACGCAGGACGTGGTGTGCGTGGTCACCGGTCGCGTGAAGCGTGGTGAGGACGGGGTGTCGATCTTCGCCAGCGACCTGCGGCTGCCGGACCTGGACGACGGGCCCCGCGGTCCGGTGATGATCCACATGGCCATGAACCAGACCACCGATGCGGTGGTGAACAGGCTGCGCACCGTGCTCTCGGAGCACCCCGGGCCCACGGAGGTGCAGATCCACCTCACCCAGCCCGGGCGCCGGGTGGTGATGCGGGTGGAGGACAGCCTGCGCGTGGAGGCGTCGAACTCGCTGTTCGGTGACCTCAAGCAGCTGCTGGGGCCGAACTGTCTGGCGGTGGGTTGAGCGGGGCGCGCCGCCGCCTCTGCAGGCTGCCGCCGTGGTCGCCGCGCCTCAGACCGACCCCTCGCGCTCGACCACGAGGATGCGTGCGGCTCCGCGCGGGTGGGCCACGTGCTCGTCGCCCTCCTCGGCGATGCAGATGCGCCCCGGGGTGAGCAGCTCCACCTCCTCGCGGCCGTCCGCGCGGTAGTGCATGTCCACCGCGCCGTCGAGCACCACGAACACCTCGACGCCGTCGTTGACGTGCCAGACGTAGGGCTCGTCGGTCCAGTGGAGGCGGACCGAGGCGCCGTCGACGGTGGCCAGGTCGAGGGCGCCCCAGGGGCGGTCGGCGGTGTGGTCGGTGGCGGTCACGAAGCGCATGGGGTCCTCTCCGGGTGGGGTGTGGCTGCCGTCGCGACCCTAGCGAGAGGGACGGACCCGGTCGGTGTCCACAGGGTGGGTGGTGGTGCGGGC
>NZ_KV824341.1:0-1463 GCF_001816045.1 Kytococcus sp. HMSC28H12 | reverse complement strand
CGCCCACCGGCTGGTCGGCCGGTGGGCGCCCTCGTGCCGTCCGCGCCTCAGCCCCGCCGGGCCCGCAGCACGTCCTCCACCTGCGCCAGGGTCACGCCGCGGTCCTGCAGCAGCACGAGCAGGTGGTACAGCAGGTCGGCGGACTCCTGCGCCAGCTCCTGCGACCCCTGGGCCACGCCGGCCAGGGCCACCTCGACGCCCTCCTCACCCACCTTCTGCGCGATGCGGCGCGTGCCCCCCTCGAACAGGGAGGTGGT
This sequence comes from Kytococcus sp. HMSC28H12, assembly GCF_001816045.1. Lineage (NCBI taxonomy): Bacteria > Bacillati > Actinomycetota > Actinomycetes > Micrococcales > Kytococcaceae > Kytococcus > Kytococcus sp. HMSC28H12. The sequence continues at coordinate 1,206 of NZ_KV824341.1, read as the reverse complement.
GTACGAGCCCTCGGGCAGGTCCACGTGCCGCGCCGCCACCGTGCGGGCCAGCCGTCCCACCTCCGAGGCGGGAGGCTCGTCGCCGAAGCAGGAGGTGGCCCCGGTGTGGCAGGTGGGCCCGGTGGGGCGGGCCAGCACGAGCACGCTGTCGGCGTCGCAGTCCGTCCGCAGGTCCACCAGCTCCAGGGTGTTGCCGGAGGTGGCGCCCTTGACCCACGGCTCGGCACGGGAGCGCGACCAGAAGGTCACCCGGCCCGTGGTCTGCGTGGCCTCGACCGCGTCACGGTCCATCCAGCCGAGCATGAGCACCGCCAGGGTGTCGGCGTCCTGCACCACCGCGGGCACCAGGGCGCGCCCGCCGGTCTGCTCCGCCGAGAACTCCAGCACCTGCACGTCCACCGTCATCGCCGCACCTCCACGCCGGCCGCTGCCAGCCCGTCCTTGACCTGTCCGATCGTCAGCGTGCCCGAGTGGAACACACTGGCCGCCAGCACGGCGTCCACGTCGGCCCGCTGCACGGCCTCGACGAAGTGCTCCACCGCACCGGCTCCCCCGGAGGCCACGAACGGCACCGGGCACAGCTGGCGCACGGCGGCGAGCTGCTCCACGTCGTAGCCGGAACGCACCCCGTCCGAGCCCATGCAGTTGAGCACGACCTCACCGGCGCCGCGCTCGGTCACCTCCTGCACCCACTCGAGGGTGGAGCGCCCCGCGCTGCGCAGCGTGGAGGGGTCCCCGGTGTGGGAGCGGACACGCCAGGCGCCGTCCTCGTCGCGCAACGAGTCGACACCGACCACCACGCACTGCACCCCGAAGGCGTCCGCCAGCTCGTCCACGAGGCCGGGACGCTCCAGGGCGGGGGTGTTCACCGACACCTTGTCGGCGCCGGCGTGGAGCACCTCGCGGGCGTCGTCCACCGAGCGGATGCCACCGGCCACGCTGAAGGGCACGTCGAGGATGCGGGCCACGCGGGTGACCCACGAGCGGTCCACCGAACGGCCGGCCGGGCTGGCGGAGATGTCGTAGAAGACGATCTCGTCGGCGCCGGCGTCGCGGTACCGGCGGGCCAGCTCCTCGATGCCGCCGACGTCCCGGTGGTCGGCGAAACGCACGCCCTTGACCACCCGGCCGTCACGCACGTCGAGGCAGGGCACCACGCGGCGCGCCAGGCGCGTCGGGGCCGGCGCCGGGGACGCGTCCGCGGCG
>NZ_KV824340.1:0-7428 GCF_001816045.1 Kytococcus sp. HMSC28H12 | reverse complement strand
CGTCGCCGTGCCCGAGCATGCGCCGTGCCCGGCCGGCGATCTGCTCGCCGGCCGGGGTGAGGCGCGTGGTGCGGCCCGCACGCTCCACGAGCGCGCAGCCCAGGGCCGCCTCCAGCTTCTTGACCTGCGTGCTCAGCGTGGGCTGGCTGACACCGCAGGCCTCCGCGGCGCGACCGAAGCTGCCGTGGTCGCCCAGGGCGACCAGGTACTCGAGGTCGCGCAGGTTCACGACGAGGCGTCCGCGGTGTCGGCCACGTCGGTGGGCTCGGCGTCGGCATCGACCACCTTGGTGCGCGCCGCGGTGTCCTCCGCGTCGCCCTGGCTGGGCGCGGAGGTGCGGATGAGGTGGTCGAAGGCGCTCAGCGAGGCGGTGGAGCCCGAGCCGAAGGCCACGACGATCTGCTTGTACGGGGTGGTGGCCACGTCGCCGGCGGCGAACACGCCCGGCACGTTGGTGGCACCCCGCTCGTCGATGACGACCTCACCGCGGTCGGTCAGCTCGATGCCGGAGTCCTTGAGGAAGGCCGAGTTGGGCACCAGGCCGATCTGCACGAACACGCCCTCGAGATCGAGCTGCTGGGCCTCGCCGGTCTCGCGGAGCTCGTACCTCAGGCCGGTCACGCGGGAGCCGTCGCCGACGACCTCCTGGGTGGCCGCGCCGAGCACGACGTCGACATTGGGCAGGGAGCGCAACTTGTCCTGCAGCACCTGGTCGGCACGCATGGAGTCCATGAACTCCAGCACCGTCACGTGGCCCACGATGCCGGCCAGGTCGATCGCGGCCTCCACGCCGGAGTTGCCACCGCCGATGACCGCGACGCGCTTGCCCTTGAAGAGCGGGCCGTCGCAGTGCGGGCAGAAGGTGACGCCCTTGTTGCGGTACTCCTCCTCACCCGGCACGCCCATGGTGCGCCAGGAGGCACCCGTGGCGACCACCAGCGAGCGGGTGCGCAGGGTGGCGCCGGAGGCGAGCTCCACGGAGTGGTAGCCACCCTCGGCCCGGGCGGTGGTGACGCCGGTGGCCACCTGGGACTTCACGAGGTCCACGTCATAGTCGTTGACGTGGCGCTCCAGCGCCGCCGAGAGCTGCGGACCCTCGGTGTGGGAGGTGCCCGAGAGGTTCTCGATGGCCATGGTGTCGTTCACCTGGCCGCCCATGCGCTCGGCCACCAGGCCGGTGCGGATGCCCTTGCGGGCCGCGTAGATGGCGGCGGTGGCGCCGGCCGGGCCGCCACCGAGCACGAGCACCTCGTAGGGGTCGGCCTCGGAGAGGCGGTCCGCGGCGGCCTGCGCGGCGTCGTCGTCGATGCGCTCGACGATCTCCTCCAGGGTCATGCGGCCGGAGCCGAAGTCCTCGCCGTCGAGGAAGACGGTGGGCACGGCCATGACGCCGCGCTCGTCGGCCTCGTCGGGGAAGGCCGAGCCGTCGATGGCGGTGTGCGTGATGCCCGGGTTGAGCGTGGCCATGAGGTCCAGCGCCTGCACCACGTCGGGGCAGTTCTGGCAGGACTGGCTGAAGAAGGTCTCGAAGTGGTGCTCGCCGCGGATGTTCCGGACCTGCTCGATGGTGGCGGCGGCGGCCTTGGACGGGTGGCCACCGATGTTGAGCAGGGCGAGCACCAGCGAGGTGAACTCGTGCCCCATCGGCAGGCCGGAGAAGGTCACGGCCGCGGCGTGGTCGTCGGCCGCGCGGATGGTGAACGAGGGGGTGCGCTGTGCGCGCTCGTCGCCCTCGGCCTCACGGGCGGTGACGAGCTCGGACATCTCCGCGATCTCGGCGCAGAGCTCGAGGGTCTCGCGGGTGGTGGCGTCGGTGGCATCGGCCTCGACGGTGGTGAGCAGCTCGACCGGACGCTTCAGGTTGTCCAGGAGCTGACGGAGCTGGGTGGCGAGGTTCTTCTCGAGCACGGGGTCCTCCAGGGGTGCGTGGCGTGGCGTGGCGGGGACGAGGGCGCAGGGGCGGGTGCACCGCATCGGGTGCGGGTGGTGGGTGCACCGACGGCGGCCGACCGGCACCTGGCCGGCCCGACCGCCGTCGGGTCAGGGGTCGACGCCGTCAGGCGCCGAGGGCGGTGTCGCCGATCAGATCTTGCCGACGAGGTCCAGCGAGGGCTCCAGGGTCTCGGCGCCCTCCTCCCACTTGGCCGGGCAGACCTGGCCGGGGTTGTTGCGCACGTACTGGGCGGCCTTGACCTTGCGGACCAGCTCGGCGGCGTTGCGGCCGATGCCCTCGGAGGTCACCTCGGTGAACTGGATGACGCCGTCGGGGTCCACCAGGAAGGTGCCGCGGTTGGCGACGCCCTCGTCCTGGCGCAGGATCTCGAAGTTGTTGGCCAGCAGGTGGGTGGGGTCACCCAGCATCGGGTAGGTCACCTTGCCGACGGTCTCGGAGGAGCCGTGCCAGGCCTTGTGGGTGAAGTGGGTGTCGGTGGAGACACCGAAGACCTCGACGCCGAGCTTCTGCAGCTCCTCGTAGTGGTCGGCCAGGTCACCGAGCTCGGTGGGGCACACGAAGGTGAAGTCGGCCGGGTAGAAGAAGAAGATGGCCCACTTGCCCTGGATGTCGGCGTCCGAGTAGTCCTTGAACTCACCGTTCACGAAACCGGTGGCCTGGAAGGGCTTGATGGTGGTGTTGATCAGCGACATGCGTGCTCCCTCGTTGCGTTGTTGACGTCTGGGGGGTGCAGCCGACGTTCCCGACTGCGATAGCCACTGTATATGAGTCGGACGGTTTTGCATAGTCGACACCTATACCCCCCCCACCCCCCGACCCCACCCCAGCGGCCCGTTGAGTCGTCGCTCCTCGGGGTCAACTCCCCCCATCGGCCCCAAGAGTCGACGACTCAACGGGAGGGGGGGGTCAACGGGCAGCCACGCTCACTCCCCCGGCAGGGCGTGGACGATGTCGGTGACCAGACGGGCAGCGGCCTTGGCGGTGCGCGAGTCCACGTCCACCGACGGGTTGTACTCGGCCACGTCCACCACGCGAAGCTTCCCGGAGGCCGCCAGGCGGCGCACGACGGCGCTGCACACCCGCATCGGCACGCCGTAGGCCGCCGGCGCGCTCACACCGGGCGCGATGTCGGCGGGCAGCACGTCGAGGTCGATCTCCAGGTGCACGTGGTCCGCGCGGGCGAGCACCTTGTCCACCGCGGCCACGGCGGCCTCCTCGGTGGAGTCCACGTCGAGCAGCCAGGTGGCACCCAGCGAGCGCGCGGCGTCGAACAGGACGGCGGTGTTGCTCGACTCGGCGATGCCGATGACGGTGTAGTCCAGCCCGCGGCCGGCCCCCTGCTCGGCCTGCGCCATCTGCAGGAAGGGGGTGCCGCTGCTGGGCTCGGGGGCCTCGCGCAGGTCGAAGTGCGCGTCCAGGTTGACCACGGCGGTGCGGCCCATCGCCTCGGGGGTGCCGTAGCGCTGGGAGCGCGCGCGGCCCAGGTAGCAGCCCCACGCGGTCTCGTGGCCACCGCCGAGCACGACGGTGAGGTCGTCGGCGTCGAGCGAGGCGGCGATGGCGGTACCCACGGCCTCGTGACCGGATTCGAGGTCACGCCCCTCGTAGCCGGTGTCGCCGTGGTCGGTCAGCGCGAAGGGCCTGTGGGCGGCCATGCCGGCCAGGGCGCCGCGCAGCAGCGGCGGGGCCTCGGCCGCACCCTGGCGGCCCTTGTTGCGGCGCACGCCCTCGTCACTGGCGAAGCCGACCACGCCCACGCGCGGGCCGCCGTCCGTCGCCCCGGCCGCGACGTGGTGCCAGCGGCGGTGCTCGGGGCCGGGGCCGTCGTCGCGGCCGGTCCAGGGAGCGGGGGCGGAGGACTGCGAGGCGTCGGTGGTCATGGGGCCATTGTGGCGCGACCGGGCGGGGCGACCGCCAGCCGGCGAGGACCCTCCCATGTACTTAGGCAGTCTTACTATGAGATAGCCTCACTACCATGCGACACGGCCCCAAGGACCTCGCCACCGCCCACGCCCTGCGCGGCGCCCTGCGCGAGGTGGTGGTGATGATGCGCGGCCTCGACCACACCGAGGCACTCAGCACCTCCCAATCCACCGCGCTCACCGCCCTGCGCGAGGGGCCGCGCACCATGGGCGAGCTCGCCCGCATCGGGGGCATGCGCCTGCCCAGTGCCACGTCGATGGTGCGGCGCCTGGCCGATGCCGGGTACGTCACCCGCACCCGCGACGAGGCCGACCAGCGCGTGCAGCGCGTGCACCTCACCGAGGAGGGACGCGCCGCCCTGGCAGCCAGCGACGAGCGCCGCGCCGCCTACCTGGCCGATGCCATGGCCACCCTCAGCGCCACCGAGCGGGAGGCACTGGCCGCCGCGGCACCCGCCCTGCAGGCGCTGGCCGCCGCGGCCGAGCGCCCCTGAGCCTCGCCCACCGAGGAACCCGTCCCACCGAGAGGAGACCCGTGCCCACAGCCACCCACCGCCCCTCCGCCGAGGAGGTCGCCGCCGCCGAGCGCACCTCGATGCTGCGCCAGCCGCCCGCCGTGTGGGCCACCGCCCTGGCCAGCGTGTTCGCCTTCATGGGCATCGGCCTGGTGGACCCGATCCTGCCCGCCATCGCGGAGAACCTGGACGCCACGCACTCGCAGGTCTCGCTGCTGTTCACCAGCTACTTCGCCCTCACCGCGGTGATGATGCTGGTGACCGGCTGGTTGAGCTCCCGCATCGGCGGGAAGCGAACGCTCCTGCTGGGCCTGGCCCTGGTGGCCGTCTTCGCCGCCCTGTCCGGCACCTCCTCGACGGTGGACCAGCTGGTGGGTTTCCGGGCCGGGTGGGGCCTGGGCAACGCCCTGTTCGTGGCCACCGCGCTGGCCGTCATCGTGGCCGTGGCCAGCGGTGGGTCGAGCGTCGCGATCATCCTCTACGAGGCCGCGCTGGGCGCTGGCCTCTCACTGGGCCCCCTCCTGGGCGCGGTGCTGGGCGGCTGGCACTGGCGGGCCCCCTTCTTCGGCACGGCCGTGCTGATGACGGCGGCCTTCGTGGCGCTGCTCGTGCTGCTGCCCGACCTGCCTCGCCCGGCGCAGCGCACGCGGCTGTCCGACCCCCTACGCGCCCTGGGACACGGCGGGCTGCGCATCGTCTCCACCAGCGGGGCGCTCTACTACTACGGCTTCTTCACGGTGCTGGCGTTCGTGCCGTTCGTGCTGGACGCGGGCCCGTACACGATCGGCGCGGTGTTCTTCGGGTGGGGCTTGGCGCTGGCCCTCACGTCGGTCTTCCTGGCCCCGGTGCTGCAGGCGCGGTGGGGCACGGCGCGCACGCTCGTCACGGTGCTGGTGCTGCTGGCCGCGGACCTCGGCGTGACGGCCGCGGCCGCAGCCGGTGGCTCCCGGGCGGTCGTCATCGCGTGCACCGTGGCCGCCGGCGCCCTCCTGGGCGTGAACAACACGCTCTACACCGAGCTGGCCATGGAGGTCTCCGACGCCCCGCGTCCGGTGGCCTCGGCGGGCTACAACTGCGTGCGCTGGATGGGCGGCGTGGTGGCCCCGTACGTCTCCACCCTCGTGGCCGAGCGGGCCGGCGTGGCCTGGCCGTTCGTCATCGCGGCGGTCGTGGTGCTGGTGGCGGCGGGGCTCATCGGCCGCGGGGCGCGGTGGATCGGCGGGCACGAACCGGCGGTCGTCTGACGGGTCAGGCCTCTCGCAGGTCGGCGGTGTCGGTGTGCCAGGCCGCGGCGAGGGCCTCGAGGTCCACGCGGTGGTCGGCGATGCGGCATCCCAGCCCGTTGGGCTTCCAGACGATGCCCTCGTCGGCCCAGTGCTCGGCGGCCCGCGGGCGCAGGTGCGGCGGGAGGTCCCCGTCGGAGTTGGTGACCCGCCACCAGCTCACGAGGTGCCCGTGGTGGGCTATCACCGCGCCGACCTGTCGGGGCCCGGCCCCCACGATGCGGCCGACCTCGCCGTAGGCCACCACCCGCCCCGCGGGCACCAGCTCCACGCAGCGCAGCACCTTCTCCACCAGCAGCTCGTCCACGGCGGCAGCCTGCCACGGGGTGGGGCGCCTTCGACGGGACGGCACCGGGCCGGGGCTGGGCCGCCCGCACGCGAAAACCCACCCGGCACGGGAAAGGTGCTGGCCGCACGGGATGTTTCCCGGGTGACCAGCACCTTTCGCATGCGGCCGGAGGTTTCCCGTGCGCGCAGATGAGGCGGTGCGATCGGGCCGCGGTGAGGCCGGGGCGGCACGCGTCGCCGGGCGGCGCGATCGGGCCGTGGGACCGTCGCGCAGCGACTCAGGCCGCGGGGCGGGCGGCGCGATCGCGCAGCATCATCACGGCCCACACCACCAGGCCCCCGACGGACAGCGCAGCCCCGGCCCACCCGGTGGAGTGCCAACCCCACCCGGCCGCGAGCGCCGCCCCCGCCACGGCCGGCCCCAGCGCGTTGGCCGCGTTGAAGGCCGCATGGTTCATGGCCGCCGCCATGGTCTGCGCCTCACCGGCCACGTGCATGAGCCGCGTCTGCAGCGGCACCACGAGCCCGCCGCCGAAGCCCACCACGGCCACCGAGAGCAGCATCAGCCACCAGTGGTCCACCGTGAGCGAGTAGACCAACGTGGCCACCCCGATGAACGCCTGGAAGGCGCCGGCCACGGGCAGCAGCCGCCCGGCGGGGGTGCGCCCGGCCGCGAGGTTGCCCAGGATGCCGCCCACGCCGTAGGCCATGAGTACCAGCGGGATGCCCCAAGCGGGCGCGTCGGTGTTCTCCAGCAGGGTGGCCGAGAGGAACGAGTACACGGCGAACATGCCACCGAACCCGATGGCGCCCATGGCCAGGGTGAGCAGCACGTCCGGGTTGCGCAGTGCGTTGAGCTCGTGGAACGAGGTGCCGCCCGAGCGCCCGCCGCCCGGCGGCACGAGACGCCAGAGCACGGCCGCCAGGAGCAGCCCACCCACGGCCACCAGGGCGAACGGCAGCCGCCAGGTGGTGGCCTGCCCGATGACGCTCACGGTGGGCACGCCCACCACGGTGGCCACCGTCAGGCCCATCATCACCCAGGCCACGGCCTGCGCCGCCCGCTCACGCCCCATGGCGGTGGCCGCCACCAGCTGGGCGATGCCGAACAGCGCACCGTGCGGCAGACCGGCCAGGAAGCGGGCGCCGACGAGCAACGGCATCGAGGGGGCGAGGGCGGCCAGCAGGTTGCCGGTGGCGAACATGCCCAGCAGCACCACCAGCGCGCGGCGACGCTCCCAGCCGCCCATGACCACCGAGAGCACGGGGGCACCCACCACCACCCCCAGCGCGTAGGCGCTCACTGCCCGCGACGCCTGGGGCTCGGTGACGCCGAACTCCCGCGCGTAGAAGGGCAGCAGGGTCATGGCGGCGAACTCCGTGAGCCCGATACCGAAGGTGGCCGCCGCGAGCCAGAGCACGAGCGTGCGGGCGCTGGTGCGCAGGTGGGCGGAGGGGGCGGCGGG
>NZ_KV824339.1:0-1899 GCF_001816045.1 Kytococcus sp. HMSC28H12 | reverse complement strand
GACCGCCGTGGCCGCCGGCAACGACACCGACGACGCCTGCAACTACTCGCCGGCCCGTGCGGAGTCCGCCATCACCGTGGGTTCGACCGCCGAGGGTGACGCGCTGTCCGACTTCTCGAACTTCGGTGACTGCGTCGACATCCTGGCCCCGGGCACCGACATCACCTCGGCCTGGATGGACGACGACGAGGCCACCAACACCATTTCCGGTACCTCGATGGCCTCCCCGCACGTCGCCGGTGGCGCCGCCCTGGCCCTGGAGAAGAACCCGCAGGCCACCGTGGAGGAGGTCACGGCCACCCTGACCGAGACCGCCACGAAGGACGCGATCGACGGTGTGAACGGCTCGCCGAACCTGCTGCTGAACGCGCTGAAGGTCTCCGCCGGCTGACCTGACGGCAGGACATCTCCCCACTGGACGTGCCGGGCTCCCCTCGGGGGCCCGGCACGTCCCGGCCCGGCCCCGTGCCGCCGGCCCGACGCACACACCTCAGGTACCACCCCCTCCGCACCCACCTGGAGACCCCCGTGAAGACCACCCGCACCGCCCTCGCCCTGGCCGCCACCACCGCCCTGACCCTGGGCACCGGCGCCGCCACCGCCTCCCCGCTGACCCTCGAGGCCACCCCCTCCGGCGCCTCGTCCACGCAGTTCGACGCCGCCACCGCCGGCGACTGGATCGTCATGCTGGAGCTGCCCGAGGAGGCCACCGGCGACCGCGCGCTGACCACCTCCTCCGCGCGCACGGCCGTGGCCACCGCCACCGCGTCGGCCGCCTCCCGCTTCTCCGCGCAGGGCGTGGACGTCCGTGCGCAGCTCGACACCCTGGGCGCCGTGACCGCCGCGGACCTCACCCCCGAGCAGGTGGCCGCGCTGGAGGCCGACCCGGCCGTGGCGTCGGTGGAGCGCGACGCGCGCGTCAGCATCGACGAGGAGCAGGCCGACGCCCCGTGGGGCCTGGACCGCGTGGACCAGGAGGCGGCCGAGCTGGACAAGACCTACACCTACGAGGGCACCGGCGAGGGCGTGACCGCCTTCATCATCGACACCGGCATCCGCGCCACCCACAAGGACCTGGCCGGCCGCGTGGGCGAGGGCCACACCGTCGTGCAGGACGGCGAGGGCACCAACGACTGCCAGGGCCACGGCACCCACGTGGCCGCCACCGTGGGTGGCACCACCTACGGCGTGGCCAAGGACGTGAAGCTGGAGCCGGTCCGCGTGCTGGAGTGCGACGGCTCGGGCTCCGTGCTGGGCATCCTGGCCGCGATGGAGTGGGTCATGGACGAGGCCGCCGCCACCGAGGGCCCGGACGTGGCCAACATGAGCCTGGGCGGCACCAAGCTCGGGGCCATGGACGAGGCCGTGGACCGCATGAGCGACGCCGGCGTGGTGACCGCCGTGGCCGCCGGCAACGACACCGAGGACGCCTGCCAGCACTCCCCGGCCGCCTCCCAGAAGGCCATCACCGTGGGTGCCACGGACAACACCGACGTGCTGGCCGAGTTCTCCAACTTCGGTGAGTGCGTGGACATCCTGGCCCCGGGCGTGGACATCACCTCGGCGTGGAAGGACTCCGACGACGCCACCAAGACCATCTCCGGCACCTCGATGGCCTCCCCGCACGTGGCCGGTGCGGCCGCCCTGGCGCTGCAGAAGAACCCCGAGGCCACCGCTGACCAGGTGAAGGAGACCCTCACCACGACCGCCACGAAGGACGCGATCGACAAGGTGAACGGTTCGCCCAACCTGCTGCTCAACGCGCTCAAGGCCTTCCAGGCCTGAGGCAGCGCCCCACCCGTCGTGCCGGGTCCCGGACCCGGGGCCCGGCACGACGCATCCCCGCTCCCACGGCTCTCGCCCCTCACACCCCGGAGACCCCCGTGAACCGCTCGCACC
>NZ_KV824338.1:0-1035 GCF_001816045.1 Kytococcus sp. HMSC28H12 | reverse complement strand
CCCAAGAGCCCCTCACAGCAGACCACGGTTGACCCAAGGAATGGTCAAAGGGGTTGGTACGCAAAGTGAGTTGACCCACGATCGATCTCACCGGCGGACCAACCGCCACGACGGCGGGACTCCGCCATCGACGTCAAGGAGGAAACTCATGACCACCGTTCGTACCGTCTTCGGCCTCACTGCTGCTGCCACCCTCGCGCTGGGCACCACCGCCACGGCCGCGCCGACCGCCTTCGACGTGAACGCCGGCTCCGAGCAGGGCGCGACCGTGATGAGCGCCTCGCAGGCCGCCGACTACATCGTCATGCTGGAGCTCCCGCAGCAGGCCATGGGCGCCCAGGGCATGAAGTCCGCCGACGCCAAGGCTGCCGTCGCCTCCACCACCGAGGCCACCGCCGCCAAGTACGCCGCGAAGGGCGCCGACGTCAAGAACGAACTCAAGTCCCTGGGTGGCTTCACCGCCAACCTGACCCCGGAGCAGGTCGCCGAGCTCGAGGCCGACCCGGCCGTGGCCTCGGTGACCAAGAGCCGCACCGTCCACGCCACCGAGGCGCAGACGGACGCCACCTGGGGCCTGGACCGCGTGGACCAGGAGGCCCCCGAGCTGGACCAGACCTACAACTACGAGGGCACCGGCGAGGGCGTGAACTCCTACGTCATCGACACCGGCGTGCGCGCCACCCACTCCGACTTCGAGGGCCGCGTCGGCGAGGGCTTCTCCGCCATCGACGACGGCATGGGCACCGACGACTGCAACGGTCACGGCACCCACGTCGCCGGCACCATGGGCGGCAAGGAGTTCGGCGTCGCCAAGGGCACCAACCTCATCCCGGTGCGCGTGCTGAGCTGCGAGGGCTCCGGCTCCACCGACGGCATCATCACCGCCATGGACTGGGTCATCGAGAACAAGGGCGACACCCCGTCGGTCGCCAACATGTCCCTGGGTGGTGGCGCCGACCAGGTGCTCGACGAGGCCATCGGCCGCATGACCGAGGCCGGCATCGTGACCGCCGTGGCCGCCGGCAACGACACCGA
>NZ_KV824337.1:0-4549 GCF_001816045.1 Kytococcus sp. HMSC28H12 | reverse complement strand
CCCCGAGCTGCGCCCCGGCTGCGAGCACCCCGTGGACTGGTTCAGCACCCGCCTGGTCGATGCCGTGCTCGCACGCCTCGCACCGGCGGACGCCCTCGGGCCTGTGGTGGGCGAGCCGCCCACCCTGGCCGATGCGGTGGCCGGCGCCCTGGAGTGCGTGCGCGGCGCCCACCCCGGCTGCGACGCCGACACCGGACCGTGGGCCACTCTCGCCGTGGCCCGCGCCGTGGGCGACCGACTGGAGTACTTCGTGCTGTGCGACTCCTCGCTGGTGGTGCGCTTCACCGACGGCCAGGTGCTGCAGGTCATCGACGGGCGGCTCGACGCGCTGGTGGGCGGCTGGGCCGGCACCGGGCCCTCCCCCGCATCGGTCATGAACACCCCCGGCGGGTGGTGGAGCGCCCGCGCCGACGTGCGCGCCGCCGACGAGGGACTCACCGGGTCGTTCGCGCTGGAGGAGGTGGAGGCCGCCTGGCTCGCCACCGACGGGGCGACGCGGCCGATCGAGATGTTCCGCACCCTGGACGCACCCGCCTGGGCCGAGGCCGTGGCGCGCGACCCGTGGGCGCTGGCGCACGGCATCCGGGCGCACGAGACCGAGCACGCCGAGCGGCTGCGGGCCGGCGGACACAAGGTGCACGACGACATCGCGATCCTGCGCGTGGTCTGAGCGGACGCGTCGGCCCCGGGAACGGCCGAGCCCCCACGACCGACCGGTCGTGGGGGCTCTCGGTGTGGCGCGCGTCAGCCCTTGTGGAACAGGCGGCGCAGCAGGCCGAGGGTGAAGACGGTGGCACCGGCGCCGCCGAGGCCCATGGCCACGCGGTCACCGCGGAGCTGGCCGCCCTCGTCGTACATGGTCTGGTTGAACTTGATCTGCGCGTCCTCCTGGGCGCGGCGTGCCACCTCCTTGGGGTGCACGCGGTACACGAGCTCGTCGACGTCGCCCGCAAGGCGAAGGCGGGAGGCGTCGATGTCGCGCGTGATCTGCTCGACGGAACGGGTGTCCTTGGGCTGCTTGGCCACGAGATTGCCTTTCCTTGGGAAACTCCCTGAAACTCTAACCCAGAAGCGACCCGAAGGAGACCCGTCATGACCCGCCTCGAGCCCGGCGACGCCGCCCCCGACTTCACCCTGGCCAGCACCGAGGGAGGCACCGTCTCGCTGTCTGACCTGCGCGGACGCAAGGTGGTGCTGTTCGTCTACCCCGCGGCCTCCACGCCGGGCTGCACCACGGAGGCCTGTGACTTCCGTGACAACGCCGCCGCCCTGGCCGATGCCGGGTACGCCGTCTACGGCCTGAGCAAGGACACGGTGGAGAAGAACACGAAGTTCGCGGAGAAGTACGAGCTGGGCTACCCGCTGCTCTGCGACCCGGAGCTGGAGACGCTGAAGGCCTACGGCGCGTACGGCGAGAAGAAGAACTACGGCAAGGTGGTGCAGGGCGTCATCCGCAGCACGTTCGTCATCGACGAGCAGGGGCGCATCGAGCACGCGCGGTACAACGTGCGGGCCAAGGGGCACGTGGCGTCGCTGGGCAAGAACGAGCTGGGGCTGCCGCTCACCAGCGCCGTCTGACGGGGCACAATGGCCGCCGCGCGCGAGTGGTGGAACTGGCAGACACGCACGGTTTAGGTCCGTGTGCTCCGGCGTGCGGGTTCGAGTCCCGCCTCGCGCACCAGGGCCCGTCACGCAGGTGGCAGGTGCACCGTGGTCGCGTAGGCCAGGTGGTCCGAGACGCCCAGTTCCAGCACCTCGCAGGAGTCGACGGTCGCCGTGTGGCTCACGATGACGTGGTCGATGGCGCTGCGCCCCCAGGCGGGCCACCCGACCGGCCACGTGCCCTGCGGCGTACCGCACCGCCGGGCCGTGTCGGCGAGGCCCTCCATCCCCGCGAGCCCACCGTGGCGGACCGTGGCGTTGAGGTCGCCCACCAGAAGCACCGGCCCCTCCTCTGCTGCCGTCTCGGCCTCGGTCACCAGCCCGTCCAGGTCGCGGCGCCACTCGTCCATCCAGCCGGGCACGGGCGCCGCCGGGTGGACCGCCAGCAGCAGCGGGTGCGCCGGGTCGGTGGGCTCCAGGCGCACGCTCCCCTGCATCGAGGGGGTGACGGAGCGCGGGGTGTACTCCGGCAGCCCCTCGCGCAGCAGCACCGACGTGGCCTCGATGCCGGAGTCCTCCGGCGCCCAGCGGCCTGAGGCGTCACTGGTGTGCAGGGTGCCGCGCCAGCCGGCGGCGCGCATGGCCCGCTGCGCCCGGGCGTGGGAGGTCTCCGGCAGCACCACCACGTCGGGGTGGAAGCGGGTCTCCAGGGCCGTGAGGTCCGCGGCGGTGAACGCGCCGAGGCTGTTGAAGGTCACCACCGTGAGAGTGGTGCCGTCAGCCGATGCACTGCCCGTGTCCGGCGCGGGCGCGGCCCACGGCGGACCGGCCGGCGCGAGGACCAGACCCAACGCGGCAGCGAGGCCGGGCACGGACGCCGCGAGCCACCACCACCAGGCCCGGTGCCGGCGGCGCCACGCCCACACCCCCACGGCCAGGAGCACCAGGCCCGCCAGCCCCAGGGCCACCCCGGCAGGGACCGGGAAGGACAGCGCGTGCGCCACCAGAGTGCGGGTGCTCAACCACCGGGAGAAGCCCACGGACGGCCACCACACGAGGACCGCGGCGGCCACGAGGGCCAGCCCCACGAGCGCGGCCAGGACGGCAGCTGCTCCCCGGCGCCAGCCCCGGCGGCGGTGTCCCGGCACGGCCTCCCCCGCAACGGGCCCCTGCACCGTCGACTCCACCCCGTCGCCCCTCTCCCTCGGTCTACCGCGATCGTACGCACACGCCCGGGCGTCCCCGGGGCCCCGGTGCAGGACCTCCCGCAACCGGCCGGGCTCCCGGAGTCCGTCCGGCCGGATCGCGAGGGGCCGCAGAACCTCCCGTGCCACAGCCGCATCCGCCGCCGGAACCGGCATCACCCCGGCCGAACCCCCGGACATCGGCGCCCCTCGTGGCTAGGGTCGTTCGGTACCTGACGAAAGGCACACCATGGAGTCCTTCCTCACCACGGCCAACGAGTGGCTGTGGTCCCAGTACATGATCTTCCTGATCCTCGCGCTCGGCGCGGGGTTCAGTCTGCTGCTGCTCTTCCCGCAGCTCCGACGCCTCCCGGACATGATCACCGCCCTCAAGGAGGGTGGTGACTCCAAGCGCGGCCTCTCCCCGTTCCAGTCGTTCGCCATCGCCCTGGGTGGGCGCGTGGGCGTCGGCAACATCGTGGGTGTGGCCACGGCCATCCACTTCGGTGGCCCCGGCGCCGTGTTCTGGATGTGGGTGACCGCCTTCCTGGGCGCCACCGTCGCCATCGCCGAGAGCTCCCTGGCGCAGGTCTGGAAGCGCGAGGTCAACGGCGAGTACCGCGGTGGCCCGGCCTACTACATCGAGCAGGGGCTGGGCTGGAAGTGGCTGGCCGTGCTGTACGCCATCGGCACGATCTTCGCCACCACCATCACCGGCCCGTCCATCCAGTCGTTCAGCATCTCGGACTCCAACCTGGCCGCCTTCCACGTGCCGATGTGGGTCAGCGGCGCCGTGGTGGCCGCGCTGTTCTGCCTGGTGACCTTCGGCGGCATGCACCGCCTGGGCCGCGTCACCGAGATGGTGGTGCCGTTCATGGCGGGCGCCTACATCCTCGTGGGCCTGGCGATGATGGTGCTGCGCGCCGGCGACGTGCCCGACATGTTCGGCCTCATCTTCCGCAGTGCCTTCGGCGGTGAGGCGATGTTCGGCGGCATGCTCGGCGCGGTCATCATGTGGGGCGTCAAGCGCGCCATCTACTCCTCCGAGGTGGGGACCGGCTCGGCCGCGCAGGCCTCGGCCGCCGCGGAGGTCTCGCACCCGGTCAAGCAGGGTCTGGCACAGGGCTTCTCGGCGTACGTGGACACGCTGTTCGTGTGCACCATCACGGCCCTGATGATCCTGCTCACCAAGAGCTACAACGTGGCCGACCCGGACGGCAAGATGATCGTGGAGTACATGCCCGGCGAGAACCCGGGCGCCAACTACACGCAGGCCGCCATCGACTCGGTGTTCCCCGGGTTCGGGCCGGCGTTCGTGGCCGTGGCCATGTTCTTCTTCGCGTTCACCACGCTGCTGTCCTTCGGGTTCTACGCCGAGACCAACGTGGCCTACCTGCTCAAGGAGCACCGCTGGCAGCCGGTGGCCATCGCGGTGGCGCGCGCGCTGCTGGCCGTCTCCATCGTGCTGGGTTCGCTGCGCAGCTCGGAGACCGCGTGGGCGTGGGCCGACCTGGGCCTGGGCTTCTACACGTGGGTCAACCTCATCGCCCTGGTGATGCTCAGCCCGGTGGTGCTCAAGGTGTTCCGCGACTACGACCGTCAGCGCAAGGAGGGCGTGGACCCGGTGTTCAACCCGCGCGACATCGGCATCGACAACGCCCCGGTGTGGGACGACGTGCTGGCACGCCACGGCCGCGGCCCGGGTGCCACCGCCGGCGCCGATGCCGGGAGCGCGGGCGCGACGCCCGACCGCGCCTGACGAG
>NZ_KV824336.1:0-16331 GCF_001816045.1 Kytococcus sp. HMSC28H12 | reverse complement strand
TGGGCAACGAGGAGGAACAATACACACCCAGCGGGCCCGACGCAAAACGGGCCGCCCGGGTGGTCCCCGGACGGCCCGTTCTGCGGACGGGATGCGGCTCAGCCGCCCTCGCTGAGGCGGGCTGCGGCCATCGACTTGCGACCACGACGCACGACGGCCACGCGCCCCGCGAGGAAGTCGTCCGCGGCGATGGCACCGTCGATCCCCTCGATCCGGGTTCCGTTGACCGACATCGCGCCCTCTGCGAGGAGTCGCTTGGCGGCCTTGCGGGAGTCGGCGAAGCCGCACGCCACCACGACGTCGATCCAGGCGTCGCCCACCTGGACGTCGGCACCGGCCAGCTCGGCGGTCGCATCCGTCAGGGCCCGGGGGTCCACGGCCGCCAGGTCACCCTTGCCGAAGAGCGCCTCGGCGGCCTGCTGGACGGCTGTCGTCGCGTCGTCACCGTGCACGAGCCGGGTCATGTCCTCGGCGAGCGCCTTCTGTGCCGCACGGCGGAAAGGCTCCTCGGCCACCTGGCGCTCCAGCTCGGCGATGTCCTCGGGGGAACGGTCGGTGAAGAGCTTGAGGTAGGAGACCACCGTGGCGTCGTCCGCGTTGACCCAGAACTGGTAGAAGGCCCACGGGGAGGTGAGCTCGGCATCCAGCCAAATGGCGTTCCCCTCGGACTTGCCGAACTTGCGGCCCGAGGCGTCCGTGACCAGCGGCGTGGAGAGCGCATGGACGGACTCCCCCGTGGTCCGGTGCACGTAGTCCACACCGCTGCTCAGGTTGCCCCACTGGTCGCCACCACCGATCTGCAACCGGCAGTCGTACTGCTCGTGCAGGTGGCCGTAGTCGAAGCCCTGCAGCAGCTGGTAGCTGAACTCGGTGTAGGAGATCCCCTCCTCGGAGGCCAGGCGCGCGGCGATGGCGTCCTTCTTGAGCATCTGGTTGACGCGGAAGTGCTTGCCGACGTCCCGCAGGAAGTCCAGCGCGCTCAGACCCCCGAACCAGTCGAGGTTGTTCACCGGGACCGCAGCGTTCTCCCCCTCGAAGTCGAGGAAGGGCCGCACCTGGTGGGCAATCGAGTCCACCCAGCCGCGCACGGTCTCCGGGCTGTTGAGGGTGCGCTCGGAGGTGGGACGCGGGTCGCCGATGAGGCCCGTGGACCCGCCGACGAGGACGAGCGGACGGTGGCCCGCCTGCTGGAGGCGGCGCATCGTGAGCAGCTGGACGAGGTGTCCCACGTGCAGGGAGGGTGCCGTCGGGTCGAATCCGCAGTAGAAGGTCACCGGCCCCCGGGCCATCAGGTCACGAAGGGCCTCGAGGTCCGTGGACTGGCCGATGAGGCCGCGCCACTGGAGCTCGTCGACCACCGCTGCACGGGTGCGCGCTGCTGCGCCGTCCACGGGGTTCCCGGTGTTCTCGCTCACGGCGCACACTGTGCCACAGGCCCCGCCTCCTCCCGGTGCGGGGTGGAGACGGGGCCCGTGCACGCCATCGGATCAGGCCTGCTGCGCGGAACGTCCTCCGGTGGCCGTCTGGACCTCGGCGGTGACGCGGTCCAGGGCCTCGGTGAGCTCCTGCCACTGCTCGGCCACCCGCACCGGCGCCGTCCCGCCGCGACCGTCGCGGGCCTCCACCGACCCGCGGACGTCGAGGACGGACCGCACCTCGGGGGTGAGCGCGGGGTGCACCTGTGCCAGGTCCTCGTCGGGCAGCTCGTCGAGCTCGATGCCGGCCGCCTCGCACCGCCGCACGCACTCCCCCGAGGCCTCGTGGGCGTCCCGGAAGGGCACGCCCTGGCGGACCATCCAGTCGGCGAGGTCGGTGGCCAGCGAGAACCCGCGCGGCGCGGAGGCCTCCATCGTGTCGGGGTGGAAGGTGAGGGTGCGCACCATGCCGGCCACCGCGGGGAGCAGCAGGACGGCGGTGTCGTGCGCGTCGAAGGCCGGCTCCTTGTCCTCCTGCAGGTCGCGGTTGTAGGCCAGTGGGAGTCCCTTGAGCGTGGCCATGAGGCCCGCCAGGTCCCCGATGAGTCGTCCGCTCTTGCCGCGGGCCAGTTCGGCGACGTCGGGGTTCTTCTTCTGCGGCATGATGCTGGAGCCGGTGGAGAAGGCGTCCGAGAGCGTCACGTAGCGGAACTCCGCGGTGGCCCAGAGGATCACCTCCTCGCTGAGGCGTGACATCGAGATGCCCAGCTGGGCGATGACGAAGCAGAACTCGGCCACCAGGTCACGCGAGGCGGTGCCGTCGATGCTGTTGGGCACCGAGTCGCTGAAGCCCAGCTCGTGGGCCACGGAGACGGGGTCCAGCCCGAGGGAGGTCCCGGCCAGGGCGGCCGACCCGTAGGCAGACCGGTCGAGTCGGCACGCGAGGTCCCGCAGCCGCTCGAGATCACGGAGGAACGACCACGCGTGGGCGCCGAGGTGGTGGGCCAGCAGCACCGGCTGAGCGTGCTGCAGGTGAGTACGGCCCGGCATCACCGCGTCGGGGTGGCGACGGGACTGTTCCCCGAGGGCGTCGACCACGTCGGCCACCTGGTCGGCGACCTCGGCGATCGCGTCGCGCAGGTACAGGCGCACCTGGGTGGCGATCTGGTCGTTGCGCGAACGACCGGCGCGCAGACGGCCACCGACCTCCGGGCCGACCCGCTCCACGAGACCCCGCTCGAGGGCGGAGTGGACGTCCTCGTCCTCGGGCACGACCGTGAAGGTCCCCGCCTCGAGGTCGGCCTCCAACTGGTCCAGGCCGCCCACGATGGCGTCCCGGTCGGCCTCAGTGAGGATACCGGCGCGGTGCAGGGCCCGGGCGTGGGCGCGCGAGCCGGCGAGGTCGTAGGGCGCCAGGCGCATGTCGAAGTGGGTCGAGCGGCTCAGTGCCGTGAGGGCGTCGTCGCCGGCCCCTTCGAACCGACCGCCCCACAGGCCGCCTGCCTGCGGGCTCACTGATCGGCTCCGGCGGTGGTGTCGGGGTTCTGGTGCACTGGGGCTCCTTCGGTGTCGGTGCGTCGGGTGGCCAGGGTGAGCAGCTGGGCGGCGAGGCGCTCCCCCGCATCGGGGCCACCGCGGGCCACGAGCAGCAGGGTGTCGTCGCCCGCGACAGTGCCCAGGAGGGCGTCGAGCTCGGCCTGGTCGAGCATGCTGGCAAGGTACTGGGCAGCGCCCGGCGGGGTGCGGGCGACGACGAGGTTGCCGGTGGACTCGGCGCTCACGAGGAGGTCTCCCACCGCACGGCGGAGGCGGCCGGGGATCACCTCGGTGGCCTCGGCGGCACGCGGGGTGCGGTCGCCCCCGAGTCCGGGGACGGCGTACACGAGGGCTCCACCGTGGCGCACCTTGACCGCGCCCAACTCATCGAGGTCACGCGAGAGGGTGCCCTGCGACACCTCGACGCCGTGCGCACGCAGCATGTCCATGAGTTGTGGTTGTGTGTGCACGTCGTTCCGCGTCACCAGGTCGGCGATCAGCTGACGCCTCGCCGTGGGGGTGGTGGCTACTGGCATGACCTGAATATTTCACACACCTGCATGTTCATCCAAACGGGGTCGTCATGAGCTCTTCGCCGTCGTCAACTGCGCCTCGCCGGGAACTGGGACTCGACGCCGCCCGCGGCGCCTCGATCGTGGGCATGTTCGTCGCCCACTTCGCCCCGTCCGGTGGGCCCGGACAGCTGCTGAACCTCTCTGAGTTCTTCGCCGCGTCGCTGTTCGTCATGCTGGTGGGAGCAGGCACGGCCATCTCCGCTGAGCGCAACGGGTTCCTGCGCACGGTGGCCGGAATCATCCCGCGGGCCGTCGTCCTCGTCGTACTCGGTGCGTGGCTCGAGACCCAGGGTGCCCAGATCGCCATCGTGCTGCAGGCGCTGGCTGCAGCCGTCCTCGTCAGCCCGCTGCTGGCCCTGCTGCCCAGCTGGATCGTCGGGGTGGTCGCCGTCTCCTGCGTCGTCATCACCCCCCTGGCTCGGGACTGGTCCGTGCCGCTCTACCGGCGGGCCCTGCTGGAGGGCGATGACCTCCGCGCGACGATCCTGCACGTCGTGGCTGCCGACCCGCACTACCGACTCATCCCCTTCGTCGCCTACATGGCCGTCGGTGTCCTCCTGCTGCGGCACGCCCGACAGGGGCGCCTCCGCCAGCTCCTGCTGGCGTGCACCGGCCTCGCGCTCACGGCTGCGCTCATGGTCGGCCACCGCCTCGGCGTCCTGGTCATGGTCGCCGACTCCGGAAGCTGGGTAGAGACCCTGGCCAACACCGGCATGGCGGTCTGGGGGTTCACGACGGCATTCCTCCTGGCAGGCACCGTCCCCGCCCTCGCGAGGCCCCTCGCGACCATGGGTATGTCGGCCCTGAGCCTCTACGCCGCCCATGTGCTGGCAAGTGCCTGGTGGGCACGGCAGTACGGCCACGACAACTCGTGGACGCTCCTGGCCGCCTGCACCGTCGGAGGTCTCGCACTCGCCTGGCTCTGGCAGCGCTTCCTCCCCGGACGGGGCCCCGTCGAGCTCATCAGCGACTCAACGGCTGCCCTGGCCCGACGGCTCGTCCCCTCAGGCGAGAGGGTCGCCCGGCCCGTATGACCTGAGGCCCAGGGTGCGGGCCGGGCCGGAGGGGGTGACCTGCCGGAGCGTCTCCACCGTGTCCGCACCGGCCCGCACCATGCGCCCGGACCACGCGTCCAGGCGCCCGTCGGCCAGGGCCAACGCCAGTTCGACCACCTCCGCGGGCTCCGTCCAGTCGGTCCGGTCGTCGTGCATCGGCATGGAGGCGGTCATGTCCGTGCGGACCACCCCCGGGGCGAGGTCGAAGGCGCGCAGTGCCCGCTCCGCACCAGCCTCGTGGAGACCGCCGGTGATGCGGGAGAGCGCCGACTTGCTCGCCCCGTAGGCGGCGTAGGTGCCGGAGTTGCGCGTGCCGGAGCCCGAGTTGAGCATGACGACACGGCCACATCCGGCCTCGAGCATGCGGGGCGCCAGCGCGTGGGCCACCAGCAGCGGTCCCCGCACGTTCACCTCGATGACCCGCCAGAGCTCCTCGACGTCGACCTCCCACAGCGGGGCCTCGGTCTCGATGACGCCTGCGACCACGAGCGCGGCGTCGAGCCCGGCGTGCTCCTGCCAGGACGCAGCGACGACCTCGTCGACGGCCTCGGCGTCGGTCACCTCCAGGACGTGGCAGCTCACCGTCGCGCCGTGAGCGTGACAGTCGTCGGCCACCACGGCGAGGTCCCCGGCATCGCGGGCGGTGAGGGCGAGGTCCCACCCGGCCGCGGCGAACCCACGCGCCAGGTGGGCCCCGATGCCGCGGGAGGCCCCGACGACCAGGGCGGACCGGCGCTCAGCCACGGTGCTCCGCCCCGGTGCGCTCGGCAGCCAGGGCGATGGCGGCGTCGCGCGCCGCGTTGGTCTCCTCGTTGGTCAGCGTCCGGTCGGCGGCCCGGAAGGTCAGGCGCCACGCCGTGCTGCGCCGACCCTCGCCCACCTGCTCACCGGTGTACTGGTCGAACATCTCCACCGACTCCAGGTGCTCCCCCGCGCCCTCGCGCAGCGCGGACTCCAGGGCGGCGGCCGGCACCGATGCGTCGGTGACCAGTGCCACGTCCACCCGCGAGTGCGGCTGGGCGGAGAAGTCCTGGTGCGTGGAGACCTCCGGGGAGGCGGCCACGAGGGCGTCGACGTCGACCTCGAAGGCGACGGTGCGCTCCGGCAGCTCCAGCTCCGTCAGGCGCTGCGGGTGCAGCTCGCCGGCGTGGCCCCAGACGGTGCCGTCCGCGAGGACGAGACGTGCGCAGCGGCCGGGATGGAAGGGCGCGTGCTGCGCCTGTTCGACCGTGACCTCCACCCCGAAGCGGGACGCCAGGGAGAGCACGACCTCCAGCGCGTCGGACCACTCGGCGACGCGGGCCGGGCCCCACCAGCCCTGGCGCTCCCACTCGCCGGCGATGATGCCGGCGGCGTGGAACGGCTGGTGCGGCACGGCGTCGGCCAGGGCCGCGAGCATCTCCGCGGACGCGGGGACACCCACCTCCTGCACCGGGGCCACACCGTCGCCGTGGGGGATGACGACGCGCCCGAGCTCGTAGACCGCAGCCCGGCGCTGGCCGCGGGCCAGGTTGCGACGGGCGGCCGGCACGAGCGTCTGCAGCAGGTCCGTGCGCAGGAAGGGCTCCTCGGCGCGCAGCGGGTTGTGCAGGCGCACCGCGTTGCGGCGCGGGTCGTCCTCCGGGTAGCCCAGGCGGTCCCACTGCTCGGCGGAGGTCATGGGCAGCGTCACGACCTGGTGGAGGCCCGCATCGGCCAGGAGGTCCGCGGCGATGCGGCGGCGACGCTGCGACAGCGTCAGACCACGCCCGCCGGGGGCCTTGGGCAGGACCGAGGGGATGGCGTCGTAGCCACCCAGCCGAGCGACCTCCTCGACGAGGTCCTCGGGGATCCTCAGGTCCGGGCGCCAGGACGGCGGCAGGACGGTCACCACACCGTGGTCCCCCTCGGCGGCGTCGCCCCGGTCGGCGGTCACCTCGCACCCGATCATGCGCAGCCGCTCCACCACCGTGCGGCGGTCGTAGTCGACGCCGACGACGGCGCTCGGGCGGCCGGTGTCAAAGGCGAACGTCTCCGGCGCCGAGGTCTCGTCGACCTCGGTGAAGGCCTCCTCGGCCACTCCCCCGCCGAGATCCACGAGGAGGTCCACCGCCATCTGCGCGGCCGCCGGAGCGAGCTGCGGGTCGACCCGGCGCTCGTAGCGCTTGGAGGCCTCGGACACCAAGCGGTGGCGACGCGCGGTGCGGGCGATCCCGACGGCCTCGAAGTGGGCGGACTCCAGCAGGAGGTCGGTGGTGGTCTCCGAGATCTCGGAGTCCTGGCCACCCATGACACCGGCGAGGGCCACGGGGACACCACCGGAGGCGATGACGAGGTCCTCGGCGTCCAGGGTGCGCTCCCGGCCGTCGAGTGTGGTGAGCTTCTCCCCCGCCTGCGCCCGGCGCACCTCGATGCCACCGGACACCGCGCCCAGGTCGAAGGCGTGGAGGGGCTGGCCGACCGCCAGCATCACGTAGTTGGTGACGTCCACCACGAGCCCCAGCGGGCGCACCCCGGCGTCGGTGAGGCGCTTGGCCATCCAGCGCGGGGTCGGGCGGGAACGGTCGATGCCGCGCACCACACGAGCGACGTAGCGGTCGCAGCCCGGGACGCCGCGGACCGGCGCCTCGTCGCGGAGGGCCACCGGGACGCCCGGCCCGGAGGGCGTGTCGACCTCGAGCAGGGCGGGGTCGGTGAAGGTGGCGCCGGTCGAGTGCGCGTACTCGCGGGCCAGACCGCGGATGCTCATGGCGTAGCCACGGTCCGGGGTCACGTTCACCTCGATGGTCTCGGTGTCCAGGCCCAGCAGCGGCAGGGCGTCCTGGCCGGGCTCCAGGCCCGCGGACTGCTCACCCAGGTACTCGGTGAGCACGATGATGCCGTCGTGGTCGTCCCCCAGGCCGAGCTCGGAGGCTGAGCAGATCATGCCCGCCGACAGGTGGCCGTAGGTCTTGCGCTCGCTGATGGCGAAGCCGCCGGCCAGGACGGCCCCCGGCAGGGAGACGACCACGAGGTCCCCGGCGTCGAAGTTGTGCGCGCCGCAGACGATGCCCTGGGGCTCCCCGGTGCCGTTGGCATCCCCGACGTCCACCTGGCACCAGTTGATGGTCTTGCCGTTCTTCTGCGGCTCCGGCTCGCGCGAGAGCACGCGACCGACGACGACCGGACCGGTCACCATCGGCGCGCCGAGGGACTCCTCCTCGAAGCCCACCTTCACGAGGGCGGCCGCGACCTCGGCCCCGGTGGTGCCCGCGGGCAGGTCGACGTACTCGGACAGCCAGCTGATCGGGATGAGCATCAGACCTCCACCGTGAAGTTCGTGTTGAAGCGGACGTCGCCCTCGATGAGGTCGCGCAGGTCGCCGACGCCGTTGCGGAAGATGAGGGCGCGCTCCACGCCCATGCCGAACGCGAAGCCGGTGTAGACCTCGGGGTCCACCCCGCAGGCGCGCAGCACGTTCGGGTGGACCATGCCGCAGCCGCCCCACTCGATCCAACCGGTGCCGCCGCAGGTGCGGCAGGCGGTGTCCTCACCGCGGCAGACGGTGCACAGGAAGTCCATCTCCGCACTCGGCTCGGTGAAGGGGAAGAAGTTGGGACGCAGGCGGGTGGTGATCCCCTCGCCGAAAAGCTCGGCGGCGAAGTGGTCCAGGGTGCCGCGCAGGTGCGCCATGGTGAGGCCCTTGTCGACCGCCAGGCCCTCGATCTGGTGGAAGACCGGCAGGTGGGTGGCGTCGATCTCGTCGGTGCGGCCCACCTTGCCGGGGACCGCCACGTACAGCGGGGCACCGCGCTCGATGAGGGCGCGAGCCTGCACCGGGGAGGTGTGCGTGCGCATCACGAGGTTCCGCTCGGGCGGGTCGACGTAGAAGGTGTCGGCCTCGGCGCGGGCCGGGTGGTCAGCGTCGAAGTTGAGCGCGTCGAAGTTGAACCACTCCGCCTCGACCTCGGGGCCCTCGGCGATCTCCCAGCCCAGCCCGGTGAAGATCTCGGCCATGCGCTGCTGCACGAGCTCCACGGGGTGGCGGGAGCCGACGCTGCGCCGGGCCGGGAGGGCGGTGACGTCGACGGTCTCCTCGAGGAGGATCTGCTCGGCCCGCTGCGCCTGGAGGGCCTCCTCGCGGGCGGCCAGGACCTTGTTCACCCGCCCCTTGGCCTGACCGACGATGCGCCCGGCGTCCTTCTTCTGCTCGTTGGGCAGCTGGCCGATGCTGCGGTTGGCCAGGGAGAGCGGCGCGCGGTCACCGAGGTGGGCCAGGCGGGCAGTCTTCAGCTCCTCCAGGGAGCCGGCCGCCTCGAGGTCCGCGACGGCCTGCTCGACGAGCGCGTCGACGGCCTCCTGGGTGATCTCGGGGGCCGTCTCGGGCGGGGTGTGGTCCGGGCTCGACATGCCCCGCATCCTACGGCCCGGGGCGGCGCGTCAGGCGCGTGCGGGGTGCATCGCCGAGGCGTAGAGGCAGACGGCGGCGGCGGTGGCGAGATTGAGCGACTCGGCACGCCCCAGCAGGGGGACGGCCACCGCGTCGTCGCAGGCGGCCACCTGGGCGTCCGGCAGGCCGCGGGCCTCGTTGCCGAAGACCCACAGGTGGGGGCCGGTCAGGTCGGCCGCGGGCAGCGTCGTGGTGGCGTAGCCGTCGGCGGCCACGAGGCGCACGGAGCCGGCCGTCGCCTCACGCAGGACCTCGAAGGGGACGCCGGTGACCACCGGGAGGTGGTGCAGCGAGCCGGCCGTGGAGCGCACGACCTTGGGGTTGGTGACGTCGACCGAGGCGTCGGTGACCACGACGAAGGACGCACCGGCGGCGTCGGCAGCGCGCACGACCGTCCCGAGGTTGCCCGGGTCACGGACCTCCGAGAGCACCGCGCCGAAGCCCTCCCCCAGTCCCGGGAGCACCTCCTCGAGGGTGGCCGGGCGCCACCGGGCAACGGCCACGATGCCGGCGGGCGTGTCCGCATCGGCGATGGTGCGCAGCACCCCGGCGTCCACGAGGTGGGAGTGGACGGGCGTGGACTCGAGCAGCTCGCGGAACTCGGCCTGGGTGGTGAGGAAGTCCGCGGTGACGAAGACGTCCTCGGCGAGCTCGGGCTCGTGCCGCAGCAGCTCGCGGACGCACTGGGGGCCCTCCACGAGGTAGCGCCCGGTGCGCCGACGCGCCGAACGCCGGCCCAGCTGTGCCGCCGCCCGGACCCGCCCCGATGTGGAGGTCAGGTGGGTGTCACGGGGGAGCACGGTGGACCGGCGTTCGGTGGTGTGGTGGGAACTCAGGCGTTCGCGGCCACGTTCTCGGCCTCGCGAGAAGCCTCGACGGAGGCGCTGTCGCCAGCCTGGGCGGCAGCGGTGGCGGCCTTCTGGCCACGCGGGGCGGCGCCGGCGGTGGCGGTCTCGTCACCCTTGACGGCCGGGACGTTGGCGCGGGCGATCTCCACCAGGGCGGTGAAGGTGGCCGGGTCGTTGACGGCCAGCTCGGCCAGCATGCGGCGGTCGACCTCGACCTCCGCGATCTTCAGGCCCTGGATGAACCGGTTGTAGGTCATGCCGTTCGCGCGGGCCGCAGCGTTGATGCGCTGGATCCACAGACGGCGGAAGTCGCCCTTGCGGTCCTTGCGGTGGTCGAACGAGTAGACCAGCGAGTGGGTGACCTGCTCCTTGGCCTTGCGGTAGAGACGCGAGCGCTGGCCGCGGTAACCGCTGGCGCGCTCGAGAACGACTCGACGCTTCTTCTGGGCGTTGACTGCCCGCTTCACGCGTGCCACGTGGTAACTCCTTGAATCAGTAGGTAGGTGCTGGGGAGATCAGGCGCGGGTCAGATACCCAGCAGCTTCTTGATCTTCTTCTCGTCGGCCTTGGCCACCGGCACGTCGTTCACCAGGCGGCGGGCGTCGCTGGACGAACGCTCCTGGAACTTGTGGACGTGGCGGGCGCGCTGGCGCATGATCTTGCCGCTGCCGGTCACGCGGAAACGCTTCTTGGTACCGGAGTGGGTCTTGTTCTTCGGCATGGGCCGATCCCTTCGTTCTGACGGACAGGTGGGGCGGCACGGCGGAACCGTGCCGGGGAGGTCGGAGGACCTCAGGCTTCTGCGGGCGCCTCGGCGGCCTGCTGGGCCGGCGTCTCGGGCTGGTCGGACTCGCCCTTGCGCTCCCGCTTCTTGGCCTCCTGCTCCTTGCGGCGTGCCGCCTGGGCCTGGGCCTTGTTGCGGGTCGAGCCGAAGACCATGGTCATGTTGCGGCCGTCCTGCTTGGGCTTGCTCTCGACGACGCCCAGCTCGCTGATGTCCTCGGCCAGGCGCTGCAGCAGGCGGAAGCCCAGCTCGGGCTTCGACTGCTCGCGGCCACGGAACATGATGGTGACCTTGACCTTGTCGCCGGCGGACAGGAAGCGCTCGACGTGACCCTTCTTGGTCTCGTAGTCGTGCTGGTCGATCTTCGGCCGGAGCTTGATCTCCTTGATGACCGTGTTGACCTGCTTCTTGCGCGACTCACGGTCCTTCATGGCGTTCTCGTACTTGAACTTGCCGTAGTCCATGAGCTTGGCGACCGGAGGCTTGGCCATGGGAGCGACCTCCACGAGATCCAGGTCGGCCTCGGCTGCCAGACGCAGGGCGTCCTTGACGCGCACGATGCCGACCTGCTCGCCGTTGGGGCCGACCAACCGCACTTCCGGGACCCGGATGCGGTCGTTGATGCGGGGCTCGCTGATGGTGCTACTCCTTCGTCGGGTCGATGACGGGTGACGCTCGACCCCTCCTCCACACGAAGAAAGGGCCTCTCGGCACCTGCCGGAGAGACCCAGACCATGCAGCGGCCACCGCACGATGCGGGGCACCTCCCCCACCGAGGCCTTGCGGCCAAGGACTCAGGCGACGCCGCGTGGTGTCACGCGACGCACCGTGGGAGTGCACGACCCACGTACCGGATCGGCCGCAGGTGGAGACGGGGTCTCACTTCAGACGGACAGGATAGCCGGTCAGGCGTGTGGGTCCAAACCCAGGGCACTGACGACCACGCCGTCGACGCGGGAGCGGACCTCGACGTCCTCCAGGACGCCGGCGACCAGACGCCCCGCCTCGCGGTCGTCGCCCAGTCCCCGCAGCCCCAGGACGAGCTCGCCCTCCGGGCCGCTGCGCACCGCGACACCCGTGACCCGGGGGTCCTCCTTGAGCCGGCGCAGGCCGGCCAGCACCACCTCGTCGTCCACGGGGCGCCGCCACGGGATGCGGCGGGCCAGCGCACGCACCATCGAGGGCCGGACGACGCGCGCGGCCGGGGAGCCGGGATCGACGACCAGCGCCGGGGCCTCGTCGGAGAGCGCAGCCTGCGCCACCGTGTGGCCGCGGACCGGCACCGGGCGTGCGTCGGCCCGCCAGCGCGTGACCTCCTCGACCGTGGTGAACACCGGCAGCGCCGCCCAACCCTGCGGGGTGCGCACCTGCGCCACAGCCACGTCGGCGGCGTCCGCACCCTCCTCGGCGAGGACGCCCACGAACACGCGGGCGGTGTCGAGGGCGGCCACCAGGGCACCGTCGTCCAGCGGGTCCTCCCCCGGGCCGGGCAGCGCGGGGTCGAGGGCGCCGTCGTCGTCGTCGAACTCACCGCGCTGGAGGGAGCGCCCCTCCCAGGGAGTGCCGGCCGAGTCGGCGGTGGGGTCGGTGGGCGGGCCCGCGAGCTCACCGAGCAGACGCTGGGCCCGGCCCAGCTCCACGGCGCCCGCGTACAGCGCGGCCCCGAGGATGACCTCGCCGACCGCCGGGCCGTGGGGACCGCGGAGGCTCGAGACCGCCACGAGGTCGCCGGTGGTGCTCACCCCGCCGGAGGCCACGAGGGTCCCCTGCAGGTGCGCCGCGGCCTCACGGAGTCCTGCGAGGTCCGGTCCGGTCATGCGACCGTCGGCCCCGGCGGAGGCGACGACCCAACGGCGCGGCCCGAGAGCGCCCAACGCGGCCCAGTGGTCCGTGACCGGACCGAGGTCGAGATCGGTGCCCCGGGCCACCACGCGGCCGTCCCGGAGGTCGAGTCCGAGCTGGAGCTCCTCGCCGTACCGGGCAGCCAGGGCGCGCGCGGCCACCGGGTCCCGCCAGAGGGCCGAGGAGGCGGTGACGGCCACCGCGCCCCACCCGAGGGCGCGCTCCACGTCCTCGGTTGCGAGGACCCCGCCGGACACCTCCACGGGGACGCCGGCGGAACGCACCAGCTCGGCCATCAGCGCGTCGTTCGCGCCGCGCCCGGTGGCGCGGTCCAGGTCGACCAGGTGGAGTCGCTCGGCGCCCTGGGCGACCCAGTGGGCCACCGCCGCGCTCGGGTCGGCCAGCGAACCGTCCAGGTCCTGGGCGGTCCGCCCGCCGACGACGTCGACCGCCGGCCACAGCCGCAACGGCACACGAGCCCTCATCGTTCCTCCTCCTCGGCCCTCTCGGCCAGACGGTCGGACAGCACCCCCACGAAGCGCTGGACCTCGCGGGGGTCGGGTTCCACGCGCCGACTGCCCGGCAACGGGTCCGGCCGGCGGAACTCGGCGGCGCCGGGCAGCCCCAGCAGACCGGCCAGGCGCACCCCGAGGGCCACCGGGTCGGCGCCCGTCGCCCGCCCCCGGGAGACCAACCCCGTCACGGCATCGCCCTGGTCGGGTACGCCTGCCACCCGCGCGAGATGACGCGGACCACAGACCGGCAGGTCACCCAGTGGGTGGGGGCCCACCCCCGGCTGGGCCACGACCCAGTGCAGCTCGGCGTCACCCCCGTCGGCTGCCGCCACCACGAGCAGCCCGCCCCGCACCGTCATCCCCACGACGGGCAGCACCCTGTCCGGGACCGGCCGGCTCAGCGTGAGACCCAGGGCATCGCCGTAGGGTCCCAGGCCCGCGGGCACCGAGGCGGGGCGCACGACGGTCCACCCGTCGCCCCGCGCGTGGTCGGCGGAGACGACTCCCCCGGACAGCCAGTCGGCCACCGCATCCTGGTGCCCCCGGAACCACAGCAGGGTGGCCCCGGTGCGGGAGCGAGGGTCGGTGGTCACGCCCGGGATTCTACGGAGCGGACCCCGACCAGCGGCGCACGCGGTCGCCGGCTCAGGCGAAGAAGACGCGCTCCACCACGGCGCGAGCCCGGCGGGACCGCCGCAGGTACTCCTCGGTGAGCTCCGCCCCGGCGCCGGCAGGGCGCCCCATCGCGCGGGACACACCCTCCCGGTCGAGCGGGTCGGTGGGGATGGAGTCGCTCGCCCGGCCGCGCCAGAGCATGCTCGCGTCACGGACCTCCCCGGCCATCTCCCACGCCTCCGAGAGGGCCTCGGCGTCCGCGGCCGAGAGGAGCTCGTGGCCACGGAGCGCCGTCAGGGCCTGGCGCGTGCTCGCGGTACGCAGGTCCGCCAGCCGGGCGGCGTGCTCCATCTGGAGCATCTGCACCGTCCACTCGACGTCCGAGAGGCCGCCGCGGCCCAGCTTGAGGTGCAGCCGGGGGTCACCACCGCGGGGGATGCGCTCGGCCTCCATGCGGGCCTTGAGCACCCGCATCTCGCGCAGCGCCGCAGGCGTCAGACCCCCCTCGGGGTAGCGACGGGGGTCGACGAGGACCATCACCCGTGCGCAGAGCTCGGCATCGCCGGCGACCGGCCGGGCCCGGACGAGGGCCTGCGCCTCCCAGGGCGAGCTCCAGCGCTCGTAGTACTGCTCCAGGGAGGCGATGCCGCGCACCGTGGGCCCGCTGCGCCCCTCGGGCCGGAGGTCGATGTCGACCTCCAAAGGGGGCTCGGACCCGGCCACGAGCGTGGAACGCAGGGCCTTGAGGGCCGCGGTGGCGGCCTCCGCCCGCCCCGGTGCGTCGTCGTGCACGAGGAAGACGTCGGCATCGCTGGCGAAGCCCATCTCCCCACCACCGAGGCGCCCCATGCCGATGACGGCGACCCCGGTCGAGTCGCCGTCCAGGGCAGCCTCGAGCACCGCGTCGAGCAGGGCCTCGGCGGCGTTGGTGAGCCCCTCCTGGACCTGCGCGGAGTCCACCTGCCCCGTGAGGCGCCCGATGCCCAGGCGAAGGACCTCCGTGCGTCGCAGCACCCGGGCCGCCGTGGCCGCGTCCTCCACCGAGCCCGCACGGCCCACCGCACTGCGCATGCGCGAGACGACCGCCTCGCGCGAGGGCGGGACCAGGGCGTCCGGCTCGCCGAGCAGGCGCACCGCGTCCGGCCCGCGTTCCAGCAGGCCCGTGAGGTAGCGGCTCGCCGAGAGGACGTGCGCGAAGCGCTGGGCGGCGTGCCCCTCGTCGCGCAGCATCGCCATGTACCAGTGGGTCCCGCCCAGCGACTCGCTGATGCGGCGGAAGGCCAGCAGCCCCGCATCGGGGGCCGGCCAGCCGGCGAACCAGCCGAGCATCGCCGGCAGCAGCTGACGCTGAATGGCGGCGGTCCGCGAGACGCCCCGGGTGAGCGACTCCAGGTGGCGCACCGACCCCGCGGGGTCGGCGAAGCCCAGCGCGGCGAGGCGCTCGGTGACCGCGTCCGGCGACATCCGGGCCTGGGTGGGCGTGAGGTCCGAGAGGGCGGAGAGGACCGGGCGGTAGAACAATCGCTCGTGGAGGCGCCGGACCTCCTTGGACACCTCCGCCCAGCGCCGCTCCACCTCCTGGGCCGGGTCCTTGGTCCACCCCATCGCGCGGCCCAGGCGGCGCAGGTCGTCCTCGTCCACCGGCAGCAGGTGCGAACGCCGCAGGCGGTCGAGCTGGATGCGGTGCTCCAGGGCACGCAGGAGACGGTAGGCCGGGTCGAGCACGGCGGCGTCGGACCGGGCCACGTAACCGCCGGCCGCGAGCGCCGTGAGCCCCGGCAGGGTGCTGCCCGAGCGCAGCGACTCGTCGACTCGCCCGTGCACGAGCTGCAGCAGCTGCACGGAGAACTCGATGTCGCGCAGGCCCCCGGCGCCGAGCTTGAGCTGCCGCTTGGCCTCCGCGGCCGGGATGTGGGCCTCCACGCGGCGCCGCATGGCCTGCACCCCCTCCACGAAGCCGTCCCGGGTGGCCACCTGCCACACCATCGGGTCCACGAGGTCGACGAAGGCCTGCCCCAACTCGGGGTCGCCGGCGACCGGCCGCGCCTTGAGCAACGCCTGGAACTCCCAGGTGGAGGCCCACCGCTCGTAGTAGCCGCGGAAGGACTCCAGGGTGCGCACGAGCGGCCCGGCCTTGCCCTCCGGGCGCAGCGCGGCGTCCACCGGCCAGAGCGTGCCCTCGGCGGTGGTCGCGCCGCAGGCCTGCACCAGGCGGGTCGCGAGGCGTGCCCCGACCTGCAGGGCCCGGGCCTCCTCGACCCCCTCGGCCGGCTCCGCGGCGAAGATGACGTCCACGTCGCTCACGTAGTTGAGCTCGCGCCCGCCGGTCTTGCCCATGCCGATGACGGCCAGGCGCACGTCCTCGGCGTGGTCGACCTCGTGGCGCGCGATGACGAGCGCCGCCTCGAGGGCGCCGGCGGCCAGGTCCGCCAGGGCGGCGGCCACGGCGTCGACCACCTCGGTGGGGTCGGGGGCGGTGAGGTCGAGGCCGGCCACGCGCACCAGCTGACCGCGGTAGGCCACGCGGAGCGCGTCGTCGCCGCTCTCCCCCGCCGCCACGGCCTCGGAGACCGCCGCCACGAGCACCTCGCGGGCCTCCTCGGGGGTGGGCAGGGTCTCGGCGTCGAGCAGCTCGAGGTGCTCCGGGTGGCGCGCCAGGTGGTCACCGAGCACCTGGCTGGCCCCGAGCACCGCCACGAGACGTGCCAGGGGGCCCCGCTCGGCGTCGGGGCCGGCCG